>NZ_JBPGXG010000009.1:0-53658 GCF_056755255.1 Monashia sp. HAY1-5C
CCCTATCCGCTGTGCGCGTAGGAAACTTGAGAAAGGCTGTCCCTAGTACGAGAGGACCGGGATGGACGAACCTCTGGTGTGTCAGTTGTTCCGCCAGGAGCACCGCTGATTAGCTACGTTCGGAAGTGATAACCGCTGAAAGCATCTAAGCGGGAAGCACGTTTCAAGATGAGGTTTCCAGGCCCGCGAGGGCGAGAGGCTCCCAGCTAGACGACTGGGTCGATAGGCCGGATGTGGAAGCACAGCAATGTGTGGAGCTGACCGGTACTAATAAGCCGACAACTTGACCCTACGAAGATGCTCCGCGTCCACTGTGCAGTTCCCGAGACACAAACACTCCACACCCCGCGTGTTTGAGATCTCCATAGAGTTTCGGCTGTCATAGCGAAGGGGAAACGCCCGGCTCCATTCCGAACCCGGAAGCTAAGCCCTTCAGCGCCGATGGTACTGCACTGGTGACGGTGTGGGAGAGTAGGACGCAGCCGGACACACTTTGGTAGAGCGCCCCGGACGGAACTTCATTGATCCGTCTGGGGCGCTCCCTTTTTGTGCCCAGGAAGTGGCGTCGGCACGGCCGGCGCGGAAGGATGACGATATGAGCGACCAGTACGGCGACGACGACCGGCGACGCTCTCACGACCGTCGCTCCGACGAGCGACGGGACGACCGCCGCGGCCCCCGACGTTCCGAGAATGATCGGGGCGGTCGGTCCAGCGGTCCCCGACGGGACGACCGCCGCGAGAATGATCGTACGTACGGTGGTGACCGGCGTCGCGAGGGCGGTGACCGTCCCTCGTACGGTGGTGACCGGCGCCGCGACGGCGGGGACCGTCCTTCCTACGGTGGTGACCGGCGCCGCGACGGTGGGGACCGTCCTTCCTATGGTGGTGACCGGCGCCGCGACGGCGGGGACCGTCCCTCCTATGGTGGTGACCGGCGCCGCGACGGCGGGGACCGTCCCTCCTACGGCGGGGACCGACGCCGGGACGGCGGGGACCGTCCCTCCTACGGCGGGGACCGACGCCGGGACGGCGGGGACCGTCCCTCCTACGGTTCGGACCGACGCCGCGACGGCGGGGACCGTCCCTCCTACGGCGGGGACCGACGCCGCGACGGCGGGGACCGTCCCTCCTACGGTGGCGACCGTCCCTCGTACGGTGGTGACCGGCGTCGCGACGGCGGTGACCGTCCCTCCTACCGTGGCGACCGTCCCTCCTACGGTGGTGACCGGCGCCGCGACGGCGGTGACCGACCCTCCTACGGTTCTGACCGGCGCCGCGAGAGCGGTCGTCCCTCCCGCGACCGTGAGCGGTCCGGCGGGAGTCCGCGCCGTGACGAGCGTGACGGCGCGCCGGCGCAGCGCGGCGGGTCGCGCCTGACGCCCACGTCGCCCCGCAAGCCCGAGCCGGCGATCCGTGAGGGTGTCACCGGCTACGAGCTGGACCGCGGCGTCAAGAACCAGCTGCGCACGCTGTCCAAGGAGAACGCCGAAGGCGTGGCGCAGCACCTCGTGATGGTCGCCGAGCTGCTCGACGTCGACGTCGAGGCGGCCCTCGCCCACGCGGAGACCGCAGTGCGTCGCGCCGGGCGGGTCCCAGCCGCGCGCGAGGCCCTCGGTCTCGTCGCCTACCGCATGGGCGACTGGGCCCGGGCGCTCGGTGAGTTCCGGACCGTTCGTCGGCTCTCGGGCTCGAGCCACCTGCTGCCGCTCATGGTCGACTGCGAGCGCGGCCTCGGCCGCCTCGCCAAGGCCCTCGAGCTGGCACAGACGCCCGAGGCGCAGAACCTGGCCGTCGACGACCGGGTCGAGCTCGCCATCGTCGTGTCCGGCATCCGGCGCGACCTCGGCCAGCTCGACGCTGCCGCTTCCGGCCTGTCCGACCTCGTCAAGCGGGTCAACCCGAACCGACCGCTTGCCGCACGCCTGTACTACGCCTACGCCGACGCCCTCCTGGCCGCGGGCGACACCGAGGCTGCGCGCGAGTGGTTCGCCCGGGCGGCCGACGCCGACCATGATCTCGTCACCGACGCCGCCGAACGCCTCGAGGAGCTCGACGGCATCGACCTCACCGACCTGCTCGAGGGTGAAGACGAGGAGGTCGACGACGTCGAGGACGTCGACGACAGCAGTGACATCGACGAGGCTGACGACCTCGACGACAGCGACGACAGCGACGACAGCGACGACGCGTCGCGCGGGCGTGGCTGACCGGGGCTTCGTCGACGCCTACGACGGGGTCGTCTGCGACCTCGACGGCGTGGTCTACCGCGGCGACGACGCCATCGACGGCGCCCCGAAGGCACTGCAGGACATCGTCGCCCGGGGCGTCCGCGTCGTCTACGCGACGAACAACGCCTCCCGGGTGCCGGCCGAGGTGGCCGCCCAGCTCGGGAGCCTGGGCGCCCCCGGAGGTGCGGACGACGTCGTCACGAGTGCGCAGGCCGGGGCCGAGCGACTGGCGTCCACCCTCGCACCCGGCTCGCCGGTGCTCGCCCTGGGCGGACCCGGTGTGACCGAGGCGCTGACGCGCGCCGGGTTGCGTCCGATCCCGCCCGGCCGGGCGAACCACCTCGACCCGGAGGAGCCGTGTGTCGCGGTGCTGCAGGGGCTCGGCCGCAACCTGACCGTGCTCGACTTCGAGGACGCAGCACGCCTGCTTCAGGCCGACGTGCGTTGGGTGGCGACCAACGACGACGCGACCCTGCCGATGCCGTGGGGAGGCGCCCCGGGCAACGGGGCTTACGTCGACCTGCTGGCCTCCGCCGTGGGCCGGCGCCCCGAGGTCGTCGGCAAGCCGCACGCCCCGCTCTACCGCCTGGCGACCGCCCGGCTCCGGGCAGACCCCGCCCGCGTCCTGGCCGTGGGCGACCGGCTCGACACCGACATCGCGGGCGCACGCGCGGCCGGGACCGACTCCGCGTGGGTGCTCACCGGAGTCGGTCGTCCCAGCCACCTGCTCGCCACCGACCTGCGCCCGACCGTCGTCGTCCGCCACGTGGCCGACCTTCTCGACCCGCTCGACCCGCCGACCCGTCACGAGGGCGTCTGGGTCTGCGGCGGCTGCCGCGTCCGCATGAGCGACGGCGCCCTCGAGGTCCTCGGGTCGGAGGCGTCGAAGGGGTGCTCCCATGACACCGACCTGCTCCGGGCGGGACTCGCGGCCCTCGTCGAGCGCCGGGATGCCGGTGACCCCGTCTCGGGGCTGGCCGAGGCCGCTGCCCGGCTCGACGGCCTCGCGGCCGGGCACCCGCTAGCCTGACCCGAGCGGCACCACCACGACGGAGGACGGACATGTTCGGGCAGGACCCCAGGCAGACGGACGCCGACGAGGTCGACGAGACGACCGAGACGACCGAGACGACCGACGGCACCGACGAGACGGACACCTACACCGACGAGCAGGGCGACGTCGAGGGCGACGCGGAGGTGCCGTTCGAGCCCTCCTTCGACGAGCGGGCGGAGCCGGAGGCGCCGGCCACGGGGGACCCGTCCATCGACGACGCCATGACCGATCTCGCTGTGGCACAGTCCGGCTCGTTCGAGGAGCGCATCGAGGCAGGGGAGCGCGCGCACCGTCTGCTGCAGGGCCGGCTGGGCGGCCTCGGCGAGGCGTGAGCGGACGGCGGCTCGACGCCGAGCTCGTCCGCCGGGGGCTCGCCCGCTCCCGGGGCCAGGCTCGCGAGCTCGTCGACGCCGGTGACGTCCTCGTCGAGGGGCGGCCGGCGGCCAGGGCATCCACCACCGTCGACGACGACACCGCGATCGCGCTGGCCCGGGAGCCGGACCGGTGGGTGGGCCGCGCTGCACTCAAGCTGCTGCACGCCCTCGACACGTGGCCCGTGGCCGTGCAGGGCCGGCGCTGCCTCGACGTCGGGGCGAGCACCGGCGGGTTCACCCAGGTGCTCCTGGAGCGGGGTGCCGCGCACGTGACCGCACTCGACGTCGGCCACGGTCAGCTCGTGCCCACGCTGGCCCGCCACCCCCGGGTGCGCGACCTGCCGGGCACGAACGTCCGCGACGTCGACGTCGAGACCCTCGGCGGCCGCTTCGACCTCGTCGTCTCCGACCTGTCGTTCATCTCGCTCGCCGTCGCCCTGCCGGCCATGCGCCCGCTCGTCACCGATGCCGGCGACCTCGTCGTCCTCGTCAAGCCCCAGTTCGAGGTCGGTCGCGAGAGGCTGGGGCGCAAGGGCGTCGTGACGTCCGTGCACGAGCACCGCCGTGTGCTGCGCGAGGTGGCCGCCGTCGCCACCCGGTTGGGCCTGCACGTGCACGGTGCCGCGCCCAGCCCGATCAAAGGGGGTGACGGCAACCGCGAGTTCCTCCTCTGGCTCGCGCCGAGGCGCCCGGAGCCGGGTGCCCCCGCCGCGGACCCGACGGTCGTCGATGACATGCTGGTGGCCGTAGCAGCCGTCGACCCGGAGGGAGCGCCGTGACGCGTCGGATCCTGCTCGTGGCCCACCCGCGGCGTCCCGAAGCGCTGACGGTCGCCAAGGGCGTCGTGGAGCGACTCACCCGCGTCGGCATCGACGTCTCCCTCCAGGCCGACGAGGCCCAGGTCCTCGACCTCGAGGACAGCACCCGCGTCCACGTCGCCTCCAAGCAGGAACGGGCCGCCGAGGGCTGCGACCTCGTCGTCGTCCTCGGCGGCGACGGCACGATCCTGCGGGGCGCCGAGTTCGCCCGGCGCGTCGACGTGCCCCTCCTCGGCGTCAACCTCGGCCACGTCGGCTTCCTCGCCGAGGCCGAGAAGGACGACCTCGACGCCACCGTCGAGCACATCGCCAACAAGGACTACGCCGTCGAGGAGCGCATGACGCTCCACGTCGACGTGAGGCTGCACGGCGAGCTCATCGCGAGCAGCTGGGCCCTCAACGAGGTCAGCGTCGAGAAGGCGGCCCGGGAGCGGATGCTCGAGACGACGATCGAGGTCGACGGGCGGCCGCTGTCGAGCTGGGGCTGCGACGGCGTCATCGTCTCGACCCCGACCGGCTCGACGGCGTACGCGTTCTCGGCCGGTGGCCCGGTCATCTGGCCGCAGGTCGAGGCGATGCTGCTCGTGCCGAGCGCCGCCCACGCACTCTTCGCCAGGCCGCTCGTTCTCGGGCCGGACTCGCACCTGGCCATCGAGATCAAGGCCGCCACCGAGGGGTCCGGCGTCATGTGGTGCGACGGGCGACGCCACGTCGCCCTGCCGCCCGGCGCCCGCATCGAGGTCCGCAAGGGTCTGCGGCCGATCCGCCTCGCGCGGCTGAGCCGGGCCCCGTTCACCGACCGGCTCGTCGCGAAGTTCGACCTGTCGGTCGAGGGCTGGCGCGGAAACGGCGACTCCGGCCAGTCGGGGGACAAGCCGGCGGTGCGTGGGGGTGCCCGGCCCTAAGGTGGGTCCCGTGTTCAGCCAGATGCGGATCCGCGGCGTCGGGGTCATCGACGAGGCCGTCCTCGACCTCAGTCCGGGTCTCAACGTGCTCACCGGCGAGACCGGTGCCGGCAAGACGATGGTCGTCTCCGGGCTGGGGCTCCTCCTCGGCGAGCGGGCCGACTCCGGGCTCGTCCGTGCCGGTGCCGAATCCGCCTTCGTCGAGGGCGTCGTCCAGCTGCCGCTGGACCACCCCGCCCTCGTCCGGGCCGACGACGCCGGCGCAGAGCACGACGACGGCGAGCTCGTCATCGCCCGCACCATCGCCGCCAGCGGTCGCTCCCGCGCCCACGTCGGCGGCCGCACGGCGCCGGTCGGCGTCCTCGCCGAGCTCGGCCGGCTGCTCGTCGCCGTCCACGGCCAGTCCGACCAGTGGCGCCTCAGGCAGGGTGATGCGCACCGCGAGGTGCTCGACGACTTCGGCGGTGCCCCGCTCCGCGACCTGCGCGACCGGGTCGGTGGCCTGTACGACCGGTGGCGCGAGACGCGCCGGGAGCACGAGCGCCTCGTGTCCGAGGCTCGCGAACGCGCGCGCGAGATCGACGGGCTGACCGCGTCGCTCGAGGAGATCGAGGCCGTCGACCCGCAACCCGGCGAGGACCTGATGCTGAGGGCCGAGGACGAACGCCTGGCTCACGCCGACACCCTGCGCCTCGCGGCCGGGCAGGCCCTCGCCGACCTCAGCGGTGACGAGGTCGCCGCCGAGTCGGCCCCCAACGTCCGTGAGCTGCTCGCGGCCGCCCGCTCGGCCCTCGCACCGGCCACCGGGCACGACGAGTCGCTGCGCGGCCTCGACGAGCGGCTCCACGAGGTCGGTACCCTCGTCACCGACCTGTCGGCCGACCTCGCGGCCTACCTCGACGACGTCGAGCTCGACCCCGAGCGGCTCACCTTCGTCCAGGAGCGCCGGGCCGCGCTCGGGGCCCTGACCCGCAAGTACGGCGAGACGGTCGACGAGGTCCTCGCCTGGGGACAGCGCGCCGCCGCCCGGCTCGACGAGCTCGTCCGCGCCGACGACCGCGTCACGGGTCTGGCCGCCGAGCTCGAGGCCCTGCAGGCCGACCTCGTCGAGGCGTCGGTCTCCCTGTCCGAGGCGCGCCGCGCTGCAGCCGACGAGTTCGCGGAGCGGGTGTCCGACGAGCTGGCCCACCTGGCCATGGGCAAGGCGGTGCTGGCCGTCGACGTGCGCCACCGCACCGACCCCGACGGCACACTTCTCCCGGACGGTGAGCGGGTCCGCCTGTCCCGCACCGGGATCGACGACGTCGAGATCCTCCTGGCCGCCAACCCCGGTGCCCAGCCGCGCAGCGTCGCACGTGCGGCGAGCGGCGGCGAGCTGTCGCGGGTCATGCTCGCGCTCGAGGTGGTCGGGTCGCACACCGCGAACGCCGGCCCTCCGACCTTTGTCTTCGACGAGGTCGACGCGGGCGTCGGCGGCCGCGCCGCCCTGGACGTCGGGGCGCGCCTCGCGGCCCTCGCCGAACAGGCACAGGTCATCGTCGTGACGCACCTGGCGCAGGTCGCCGCCTTCGCCGACCGGCACCTCGTGGTCCACAAGGCCGACGACGGGCGCGTCACCTCGAGCAGCGTCAGCGCCGTCGCCGGCGGGGACCGCCTGCGCGAGCTGTCGCGGATGATGGGCGGCGATCCCGACTCCGAGGCCGGACTCGCGCACGCCGAGGACCTCCTCGAGCAGACGGCCACGGCCCGCACTGCGCGCGGGACGAAGCGGGGCAGGAAGCCGGCCGGGGAGCCGCGCCGGCAGCGCACCAGGGCGTCCTGACCGGAGCGACGCGTCCAGGGCCACGAGCCACGACGGCCCCCGCGAGGACGCCGTGGAAGGATTGACCCGCCATGTCGATCTCCATCCGCCGTCGCGGCCACGCCCCGAGCTCGGGTCCGGGCGTGGTCGGGCCTGCACGCGTCGACCGGCGCACGAAGAACCTGACCAAGCGCCTGCAGGCCGGAGACGTCGCGGTCATCGACCACACCGACCTCGACAAGGTCAGCGCCGACGCGCTCGTCGCGGCCCGGCCGGCGGCCGTCGTCAACGCGGCCGCCTCGATCAGTGGTCGCTACCCGAACCTCGGCCCGCAGATCCTCGTCGAGGCCGGCATCCCGCTGCTCGACGCCGCCGGCGGGGAGGTCATGTCGCTCGAGGACGGCCAGTCCGTCCGGCTCGACGGCGACGACCTGTGGTCCGGCGACCGAAAGGTCACGACGGGCCGGCGTCTGGACGCCGACGCCGTGCAGTCCGAGATGCACGACGCGCGCGCCGGCCTCGCCGTGCAGATCGAGGCCTTCGCGACGAACACGATGGAGTTCATCCGCAAGGAGCGTGACCTGCTCCTCGACGGCATCGGCATCCCACCGATCACGACGACGATCGACGGGCGCCACTGCCTCATCGTCGTGCGCGGCTACCACTACCGCGAGGACCTCGAGACGCTGCGCCCGTACATCCGCGAGTACCGGCCCGTCCTCATCGGCGTCGACGGCGGGGCCGACGCCATCCTCGAGGCGGGGCACCGGCCCGACCTCATCGTCGGCGACATGGACTCGGTCTCCGACGAGGCGCTGACCTGCGGCGCCGAGGTCGTGGTCCACGCCTACCGCGACGGTCGGGCCCCGGGGCTGGCCCGCGTGGAGGCCCTCGGCATCGAGCCGGTCGTCTTCCCCGCGGCGGGCACGAGCGAGGACGTTGCCATGCTCCTCGCCGACGACGCGGGGGCCGAGCTCATCGTGGCCGTCGGCACCCACGTCACGCTCGTCGAGTTCCTCGACAAGGGCCGCGACGGCCAGGCGTCGACCTTCCTGACGCGGTTGCGCGTCGGGGGCAAGCTCGTCGACGCCAAGGGCGTCAGCCGTCTCTACCGGGCTCGCATCCCGGGTCGCCTCCTCGTCGCGATGTGCGTCGCCGGGCTGCTCGCGCTCTTCGCCGCCCTCAGCGCGACCCCCGTGGGGAAGGCGTGGCTGCAGGTCGTCGCCGCGCGCTGGGACGACCTCTGGAACGCCGTCGTTGGGATCTTCACGTGATCGACTTCCGATACCACCTCGTCTCCATCATCTCGATCTTCCTCGCGCTCGCCGTCGGCATCGTCCTCGGCGCCGGGCCGCTGCAGGCCACGATCGGGGACACGCTCGGGGACCAGGTCGTCGCGCTCCGCTCCGAGAAGCAGACGCTCAACGACAAGCTGACGGCGAGCGAGAAGCTCGTCGAGGCCTCGGGCGAGTACGAGTCCGCGGTGCAGCCGCGGGTCGTCGAGGGACGCCTCACCGGCCACCGGGTCGTCGTCGTGGTCCTGCCGTCAGCCGACGGCACCCTGGCCGACGACCTCGAGAACGTCATCCCGCAGAGCGGCGCCACGAGCACCGGTGCGGTGACGGTGAGCCCGGACTGGTTCGACCCGACGCAGGCAGGCGACCGCGAGCAGGCCGCGCGCCAGGCCGCGTCGGCGCTCGGGCTGCGCGGCACGGCGTCCGGCGACTCCCTGCTCGACCAGGTGCTGGCCCACCTCCTCGTCTCGCGGACCGACGCGGCGTCGTCGACCCAGCGCACGACCGCCCTCAAGGTCCTCGCCGACGCCGGGCTCGTCGACAGCAGCGTCGACGACCTCGCACCGGCCGACCTCGCGATCGTCGTCTCCGGCGACTTCGCCGGGACGCAGGCCGCCGTCGACCAGCGCAGCGAAGGCCTGCGCGCCATCCTCACCGGGCTCGCGCAGGGCTCGAACGGCACGGTCGTGGCGGGCGGTGAGCCGGTGGCGGCCGCCGGTCAGCCGGTGTCGTCCGATGCCGTGTCGGCCGTCCGGTCGAAGTCGGAGACCGCCGACGTCGTGGCCACCGTCGACCACGCGCGGGCCGGCAACGGCCCCGGCATCGTCGTCCTCGCGCTCGAGGGGCTGCTCGACGACCGCGTCGGGCACTACGGCATCTCCACCGGAGCGACGGCCACGGTGCCCAGGGTCCTGCCGTGACGGCCGCGCGACGGCGCGAGCACCTCCTCACCCTCGTGGGCTCGGCTGCGGCGGCCTGGGCCACCGGCCGCGCCGCCCGCCGCCTTCCGCGCCGCCTCGCCGAGCCGTGGGAGCGGACCAACCACGCCGGCCGGACGGTCACGCTGCTCGAGGGGCCCGCCCTCGTCGCCGGTGCCGTCGCCGGCGCCCTGCTCGGCCGGGCCGAGCGCCCCGTGCACCGGACGGCGGTGGCCGTCGCGGCCGGTGCGGCCGGTGCCCTCGGCGCTCTGGACGACCTCGCCGGCGGCACCGCCGACAAGGGTCTGCGGGGGCACCTCGCGGCCCTGCGCCGGGGGGAGGTGACGACCGGCGCCGTCAAGGTCGTCGGTCTCGGCGCCACGGGGCTGTTCGTTTCCGCCCTCTGCGACTCCGGACGCCGCCCGCGCGGTGGCGTCGTCGCGTCGGTCGTCGGCGGGGCCGTCGTGGCAGGGGCCGCCAACGCGGTCAACCTCTTCGACCTGCGGCCGGGCCGCGCCCTCAAGGTCACCGTCGTGGCAGCAGCCCCCCTCGTCGGGTCGGCCGCGGCGGCCTCGGCCGCACTGGGCGCCTCCCTCGGCGTCGCTGCGGACGACCTCGCCGCACGGTCGATGCTCGGCGACACCGGGGCGAACGCCGCCGGGGCGCTCGTCGGCCTGGCGGTCCTCGAGCGCACCGGTCTGGCCGGGCGGCTCGTCGCGCTCGCCGGCCTCATGGCGCTGACGCTGGCCTCCGAACGCGTCAGCTTCACCCGGGTCATCGAGGGCAACGGTGTGCTGCGTGCCCTCGACGAGTGGGGCAGGAGCCCGCGGTGACCGCACCCGGCCCGGACGGCGGTGCGGGCCGCCGCGCGGCAGGGCCCGGCATCCTCGCCGCAGCCGGCACCATCGCCGCCATCACGCTGGTCGCCCGGGTCGTCGGCTTCGGCCGGTGGTTCGTCTTCTCCCACTCGGTCGGGGCCACCTGCGTCGGCAGCGTCTACCAGTCGGTGAACGCCGTGCCCAACGTCCTGTTCGAGATCGCCGCCGGCGGCGTCCTGGCCGCGGTCGCCGTGCCGCTCGTCGCCGGTGCCCTCGCGCGGGGCGCCCGGGACGAGGCCGACGCCACGGCCTCGGCGCTGCTCACGTGGGTCGTGCTCGTGCTCGTGCCGATCGGGGCCGTCGTTGCCCTGGCCGCGCGACCGACCGCGGCGGCACTCCTCGGCACCGGTTGCCCGGGAGAGGTCGACCTCGGCGCCGAGCTGCTCCTCGTCTTCGCCGCGCAGGTTCCCCTCTACGGCATCGGCATCGTCCTCGCGGGCGTCCTGCAGTCGCACCGGCGCTTCGTCGGGGCGGCAGTCGCGCCGCTGCTGTCCAGCGGCGTCGTCATCGTCACCTACCTGCTCTACCGGGCTCTGGCGGCCGACCCCGCCGCCCCGATCGCCGACGTGCCGGGTGCCGCCATCGGCGTCCTGGCCGGGGGAACGACGCTCGGCGTGGTCGCCCTGAGCCTGCCGCTCGTGGTGCCGGTGGGTCGCGCGGGGATCCGGCTGCGCCCGCGCCTGCGCTTCCCGACCGGCGTGGCGCCCCGGGTGCGCTCGCTGGCGGTGGCCGGCCTGCTCGCCGTCGCCGGTCAGCAGGTCGCCACCCTCGTCGTCATCCGCCTCGCCAACGACCGCGGTGGAGCCGGCACCCTCAACGTCTACACCTACGCCCAGGCCGTGACGCTCCTGCCGTACGCCGTGCTCGCCGTGCCGCTCGCGACGGCCGCCTTCCCATCCCTCGCGAGCGCCGCCGGCGCCCGGACCACCGACGGCGTGGCCGCCACCGGCGCCGATCCGTCGGCCACGCTGCGACGGGCGTGGCTCGCGACCCTCGTCGTCAGCCTGGCCGGGGTGGCCGGACTGGTGGCCGTCGCCCGTCCGGTGGGTGCCTTCTTCGTCGCACTCGACGCCGGGTCCCGTACCGAGGCGACCCTCGGGACCCTTGCCGCCATGGGCGACGCCGTGACGTTCTTCGCGCCGTCGGTCCTCGGCCTCGCGGTCATCGGGCTGCTGACCCGGGCGTCGTACGTGCGCGGCTCCGCCGTGCTCGCCGGCGCCCTCGCGGCCGGGGGGTGGCTCGTCTCGGCCGTGCTCGCGCTCCTCATCCTGGACCCGTCGGGTGCCGGTGGGCCGAGGACCTTGACGGTCCTCGCGGCGTCCACGAGCGGCGGCCTGCTGGCCGGTGCCCTCGCCCTCGTCGTGCTCGTCGGGTCGACGTGGGGCTGGCGGGCGCTCGCGGTCCCGGCGCGGCCGCTGCTCGGGACGCTCGCCGGCGCGGCCGTCGCCGCCCTCCTGGGCCGCGGCGCGTCCGGCTGGCTGGGACTGCACGACATCGGCACCTCGCTCGGGGGCAGCGTCATCGTCGGGGTGACGGTCGGCGTCGCCGCCGTCGCCCTCATGGCCGGGATCGCCGTCACCGTCGACCCCTCGCTCGGCCGTCGGCTCCGCCGGGCCCGGACGCCGCGCGTCGTGGCCGGCCGGGGGGAGTCGGCCTCGTGAAGGTGCTCCAGGTCGTCGGTCGCTCCACGGGCGGCATCGGCCACCACGTCACCGACCTCGTCGCCGGCCTGCGCCGCGACGGTCACCAGGTCGTCGTGGCCACGGCCGCCTCGACGGCCGGGGCGCTGGCCTGGCACGACGCGCACCTGCTGTGGCCCGTCCACCGCGGCCTGCGTGCACCCCGCGGGCTCGTCGACTGGCACCGGATCATGGGTCTGGCATCGGGCGCCGACGTCGTGCACGCGCACGGGCACCAGGCCGCCGTCGTGGCGGCCGTCGCCGTCGCCCGCTCGCGTCCACGACCCCGCCTCGTCGTCTCGCTGCACAACGACCTGCCCCCCGGCACGTCGCGGCCGGCGCGGTCGGTCCTGCGATGGGCGCTGCGTCGGGCCGACCTCGTCACCGGCGCGAGCGCCGACCTCGTCGAGCTCGCCTCGCACCTCGGTGCACCCCGCGTCGAGGCTGCGGACGTCCCGTCGCCGCGCACGGCCTCGCTGCTCGTCGCCGATGCGCTCGGTGACGACGAGCGCACGGCGCTGCTCTCGTCGGCGGGGGTCCCGACCGACCGGCCGGTCGTGCTCACCGTCTCGCGGGTCGCGCCGCAGAAGCAGCTGGCCACCCTCGTCGACGCGGCGGCGGCGTCCCGGGAACGGGCCACGTGGGTCGTCGTCGGCGACGGCGACCCCGAGCTGCGCGAGCAGCTCGAGTCGCGCGCGTCCGGCGGCGGCGCCGCCGTCCGGTTCGTCGGGGCCAGCGACGACGTCGGGCTCTGGCTGCGCGCCGCCGACGTCTTCGTCCTGACGAGCCGGTGGGAGGCTCGCGCCCTCGTCGTGCAGGAGGCGATGGCAGCGGCCCTGCCGGTCGTCGTGCCCCGTACCGGTGGCCTGCCGCAGCTCGTCGGCGGCGCCGGCGTCCTCACGCCCGTCGGGGACGCCGCAGCCCTCGCCGCCCACGTGGACCGCCTCCTGGCCGACCCGGAGGAACGGCACGCCCTCGGGCTGGCCGCTCGCGTGCAGGCCGCTCACTGGGCGACACCCGACGAGGAGACGCGCCGGTGGGCCACGCGCTACACCGAGGCCCTCCGCGGATGACGTAGACTTAAAGCCCGTGGTGGAAACGACGAAGCACATCTTTGTGACCGGGGGCGTTGCCTCCTCGCTCGGCAAGGGCCTCACGGCATCCAGCCTCGGACGACTTCTGCGATCGCGGGGCCTGCGGGTCACCATGCAGAAGCTCGACCCCTACCTCAACGTCGACCCCGGGACGATGAACCCGTTCCAGCACGGTGAGGTCTTCGTCACCGACGACGGCGCCGAGACCGACCTCGACATCGGCCACTACGAGCGCTTCCTCGACGTCAACCTCGTCGGCAGCGCGAACGTGACCACCGGTCAGGTCTACAACAACGTCATCGCCAAGGAGCGCCGCGGCGAGTACCTCGGCGACACCGTCCAGGTCATCCCGCACATCACGAACGAGATCGTCTCGCGGATGCGGGCGCTCGCCACGGGTGGTCCCGACGCGCCCGACGTCATCATCACCGAGATCGGCGGCACCGTCGGCGACATCGAGTCGCTGCCCTTCCTCGAGGCGGCGCGCCAGGTGCGCCACCTCATCGGCCGCGACAACAGCTTCTTCCTCCACGTCTCGCTCGTGCCCTACCTCGCCCCGAGCGGCGAGCTGAAGACCAAGCCGACGCAGCACTCGGTCGCGGCGCTGCGCCAGGTCGGCATCCAGCCCGACGGCCTCGTCCTGCGCGCCGACCGCGAGATCCCCGAGCCGATCAAGCGCAAGATCTCCCTCATGTGCGACGTCGACGTCGACGCGGTCGCCGCGGCCGTCGACGCCCCGAGCATCTACGACATCCCCAAGGTCCTGCACCGCGAGCGGCTCGACGCCTACGTCATCCGCCGGCTCGGGCTCAACTTCCGCGACGTCGACTGGACGGAGTGGGACCAGCTGCTCCAGCGCGTCCACGACCCCGAGCACGACGTCGAGGTCGCGCTCGTGGGCAAGTACATCGACCTGCCCGACGCGTACCTGTCGGTGACGGAGGCGCTGCGAGCCGGAGGGTTCCACCACGACGCCAAGGTCCGCATCCGCTGGGTCGCGAGCGACGAGTGCCAGACCCCGGCGGGTGCCCAGCGCGCTCTCGGCGGTGTCGACGCGGTCCTCGTGCCCGGCGGCTTCGGCGTGCGCGGCATCGAGGGCAAGCTCGGCGCGCTGACGTGGGCCCGCGAGAAGCAGGTCCCGACCCTCGGCATCTGCCTCGGCCTGCAGTGCATGGTCATCGAGTACGCCCGCTCGGCGCTCGGCGTGGACGACGCCAGCTCCACGGAGTTCGACCCCCAGACCCAGCACCCCGTCATCGCGACGATGGAGGAGCAGAAGGCCTTCGTCGAGGGCGCTGGCGACCTCGGCGGCACGATGCGTCTCGGCCTCTACCCGGCGGCCCTCAGGGAGGGCAGCGTCGTGCGCGAGGCGTACGGCGCTGCCCAGGTCAAGGAGCGTCACCGCCACCGCTACGAGGTCAACAACGCCTACCGCGAGGACCTCGAGAAGGCGGGACTCGTCTTCTCGGGCACGTCCCCCGACGGCACCCTCGTCGAGTTCGTCGAGCTGCCGCGCGACGTGCACCCGTACTACGTGTCGACGCAGGCGCACCCGGAGTTCCTCTCCCGCCCGAACCGCGCCCACCCGCTGTTCGCCGGTCTCATCGGTGCGGCCCTCGAGCGCCAGCGCAGCGAGCGGCTCGTCGAGGTCGAGCGCCGCCGCTCGGAGGCCGCAGCCGAGGGCCCGGGCCGGGACGGCGCGGAGGACCCCATGACCGTGGGCGACGCCGTCGATGCCGTCAGAGTCCCCGACGTGCACGTGCCGGTGGCCGTCGCCGCCGACCACGACTGACGCGTGAGCCCGTCCGGCCTGTCAGGCCTGTCGGCGCCCGTCGGCTCCGGTGAGGACCTCGACGAGGAGTGGCGCAGCCACCCCGTCGTGGAGTCCGAGCTCGTCTTCGAGGGCCTCATCTTCGACGTCCGCCGCGACCGGGTCGACCTCGGCGAGGGCGGCGTCGTCACGCGCGACTACATCGAGCACCCCGGCGCCGTCAGCATCCTCGCGCTGCGGGAGGTCGACGGCGTCGAGCACGTCCTGCTCATCAGGCAGTACCGCCACGCCTCGGCCGGCTCCGTCTGGGAGCTGCCGGCCGGCCTGCTCGACGTCGACGGGGAGCCGCCCTTCGAGGCGGCCGTCCGTGAGCTGGCCGAGGAGGTCGACCTGGCCGCGGACGAGTGGCACGTCCTCGCCGACGACATCACCTCGCCCGGCGCGTTCGCCGAACCGGTCCGCGTGTTCCTCGCCCGTGGCCTGCACGACGTGCCCGAGGCATCCCGGCACGAGCGCACCGCGGAGGAGCTGAGCCTGCGGCCGCTGTGGGTGCCGCTCGACGACGCCGTCGCCGCGGCGCTCGCCGGGCGCATCAGCAACTCGGCGACCCTCGTGGGGCTGCTCGCGGCGCACGCGTCGCGCGCCGGCGGCTGGGCATCGCTGCGTCCCCGGGACGCCGCGTGGCCGGCCCGAGACGCCCAGGCCGCCCGACGGTGAGAGCGGGCGGTCCGCCGCACCGGGGAGACGCGCAGACGTGCCCGTGCGGCAGCGGCTCCGGCCTCGACCGGTGCTGCGGCCCGGTGGTCTCGGGGGCGCGTGCCGCCGCGACGGCCGAGGAGCTCATGCGTTCGCGCTACACGGCGTTCGCCACCGGCGACGCCGGCCACCTGTTCCGCACGTGGCACCCGCGGACGCGACCGGACGACGTCAAGCTCGACGCCTCGACGCGCTGGGTCGGTCTCACGGTGCTGCGCACCGAGGACGGTGGGCCGGCCGACGAGCACGGCCTGGTCGAGTTCGTGGCGTCGTGGGTCGACTCATCCGGAACCGGTGCGGCGCGTCGGGGCGAGCTGCACGAGGTCAGCCGGTTCGCCCGCCGGGCGGGGCGCTGGCTCTACGTCGACGGTGACCACGGCTGAGACCGCGTGCCGGCGCTCATCGGCGCGGCCCCGGCGCCGGCGCAGCACGGCCACGGCGACACCACCGAGGAGCAGGACCCCGCCGGCGACCTCGAGCGGGTGCGGCCGCTCGGCGTAGACGAGCCCGGCGGCGGCCATCCCGAAGACCGGCACGAGCATCGCGAAGGGCGTGACGCGCGCGACCGTGTAGCGGGCCAGCAGCGTGTTCCAGATGCCGTAGCCGACGAGCGAGGACAGGTAGGCGGTGTAGGCGGTCGACAGCACCGCCGACCAGTGGACATGGGTCACCGCACGGCCGATGGCCTCGGGACCCTCGAGCAGCCAGGACAGCGCGAGCGCGGGCAGCGGGACGACGAGCCCGGACCACACGGTGACGCCGAGCCCGGCGCCCGGGCCGAGGGCACCGGCCCGCCTCGTGAGGACGTTGCCCACCGCCCACGAGACCGCCGCGAGCACGAGGACGACGAGGGGCAGAAGGGGTGCGGACAGGCCACGTCCGGCGGCGATGAGCAGCAGGCCCGCGCCACCGAGCGCGACGCCGACCCGCTGGGTGCGTGAGGGCCGCTCGTGCAGCCACACCGCGGCGATGACGACCGTGAGCAGCACCTGCGCCTGCAGGACGAGGGAGGCCAGCCCGGGCGGCATGCCGAGGTGCAGCGAGACGTACATGAGGGCGAACTGGCCGAGGCTCGTGAAGAGGCCGATGAGGGCGAGGTCGCGCCAGGGCAGGGCGGGCCGCCGGACGATGAGCACGGCCGGTACGCAGACGACGACGAACCGGACCGCGAGGAACAGCAGCGGTGGCACGGAGTCGAGGCCGGTGCGGATGGCGACGAAGTTGGTGCCCCACAGGAGGGCGACGAGGACGGCCAGGGCGGAGTCTCGGCGGCGCATGGAGCCCATCGTCGAGGGCAGCGACCGTTCACGTCCATCAAACTATCGTGCCGTTGACTGTGTAGCATCGCTGCATGATCGACCCGGTCGCGCTGCGCTCTCTCGTCGCCGTCGAGGCCCACGGCTCCGTCGGGGCGGCCGCGGCGGCCCTCGACTACACGCCGAGCGCCGTCTCGCAGCAGATCAAGCGGCTCGAGAGCCAGACGGGCGTGCAGCTGCTCGAGCGTCAGGGCAGGGGCGTGCTGCTGACCGAGGCCGGCCGCACCCTGACCGAGTCGGCCCGGGACCTGCTCTCGCACATGGAGCGCCTCGAGTCGCGGCTGCACGGCGTCAGCGGTGAGGCCGTGGGCACCGTGCGGCTCGCGACCTTCGCGACGGCGTACCGGGGCATCGTCGTCGGCGCCATCGGCCGGCTGCGTCGCGCGGCGCCCGGGGTACAGCTGCGCCCCGACGAGATCGACCCGTGGGACGCCGTCGACGCCGTGGCATCGGGCTCGCACGACCTGGCGCTCGTGCACAACTGGGAGCCGCTGCCGCTGCCGATCCCGGACCACCTGGAGGTCCGTCACCTCGGGCGGGACCGTGCCGACGTCCTCGTGCACGTCGACCACCCGCTCGCGGGTCGTACGAGCGTCGGGGTCGGTGACGTCCTCGACGCCGAGTGGGCGAGCGTGGCGCCCGGCTCCATCTGTCACCAGTGGCTCCAGAAGATGTACTTCGACGTCGGGCGGGCCCCCAGGATCGCCCACGTCGCGCTCGAGTTCGCGACGCACGTCGCCCTCGTCGCGGACGGCGAGGCCGTCGCGCTCGTGCCCCGGCTCGGACGCGGGCCCCTGCCGCCCACGGTCGTGGCCGTGCCGATCGTCGACCCGGTGTCCGAACGCACCGTCAGCCTCGTGTGGCGGCGGACCATGACGGCCAGTCCCGCTCTCGCCGCGACCGTGGACTCCCTTGCGGCAGAGGCCTCCCGAGACCTGACGCCCCTCTAGCCGGATCGGCGGGCGCGGCGCCGACTCCGCCCGTCGCGGAGCCGGGCCGTGCCCGCCGAGATCGCTAGCCCTGGAGCACGACCAGCTGCTGCGTGGCCCGGGTCATCGCGACGTACCGGTCGACCGCACCCTCGATCCCCGTGCCGAGGCGTTCCGGGTCGACGAGCACGACGAGGTCGAACTCGAGGCCCTTGGCCAGCTCGGGGGTCAACGACCGCACGCGCGGACGCTCGGTGAACGAGGCGTCCCCGATGACGCACGCGACCCCCTCGGCGTGGGCCGCGAGCCACTCGGAGACCACCGCCTCGAGGTCCGCCCGGGACCCGTGCACGACGGGGCGCCCGCTCTCACGGATCGAGGTCGGGACGTTGGCGTCGGGCAGGGCGGCACGGATGACCGGCTCGGCCGTGGCCATGACCTCGCTCGGGGTGCGGTAGTTGACGGTGAGCGAGGCCAGCCGGACGCGGTCGAGGCCGACGCGGGCCAGGCGCTCCTGCCACGACTCGGTGAAGCCGTGCCGCGCCTGGGCCCGGTCCCCGACGACGGTCAGGCTGCGCGACGGACACCGTGCCAGGAGCATCTGCCACTCGGCGTCGGTCAGCTCCTGCGCCTCGTCGACGACGACGTGTGCGAACGGGCCGGCCAGGCGGTCCGGCTCGATGCGGGGGAGCGCGGCCTCGTCGTCGAGCGCACCGACGAGGTCGTCGCCGCGCAGCATCGACATGACGTGCATCTCCGAGTCGTCCGACTCGATGAGGTGCTCGACGACCTTGGTCCGCTCCTCCCGCTCGGCGGCGAGCGCCGCCTCCCGGCGCCGACGCCGGCCGGAGACGGCGGCGTCCCCGAGGCGCGCTCGCGCGAGGTCGAGGATCGGCAGGTCGGACACGGTCCACGCCTGCGCGTCCGGACGCTGGAGCGCGCGGATCTCCTCCCGCGAGAGCCACGGCGCGGCCAGGTGCAGGTAGGCCGGCACCGACCAGAGGTCCCCGACGAGGTCCGACGCGTCGATGGTCGGCCAGGCCTTTCCCAGCGCCTCGAGCAGCCCCGCGTCGCGCAGGACAGCCCGGCGCAGCTGCTCCGGGGACGCCCGGACGTCGCGCGTGTCACCATGGCCGCCGTGGGTGCCCTCGCCGACGCGCGCCTCGTCGCCCGGGTCGTCGCCGGGCTCCTCGTGGTCCGCCTCGTACGTCGCGACGAGGATCTCGGCGACCTCGTCGAGCACCTGGTCGCGCGCCTCGTTGTGCGGCGTGCCCGGTTCGACGGCCTCGACCGCCGTGGCCCAGTCGGCCGCAGAGAGCCACAGGTCCGCCCACGGCGTCGACACCTCGAGCCCCACGGTCGGCGTCTCCTCGTAGAAGCGCACCGCCCGGTCCACGGCGCCGACCCAGTCGGCCGACGCCTTGAGGCGGGCGACCTCGGCGTCGGCCTCCGGGAGGGCCGCCGCGCCCTCGGGAAGCAGGTCGCGCAGCGTGCACGTTTGGACTCCCTCCTCGCCGAGGCTCGGCAGGACGTCGGAGACGTAGGCGAGGTACGGCGCGTGCGGGCCGACGAAGAGCACGCCGCCGCGCCGGTGGCCCAGCCGTGGGTCCGAGTAAAGGAGGTAGGCGGTGCGGTGCAGGGCCACGACGGTCTTGCCCGTGCCGGGACCGCCGTCCACGACGAGGGCTCCGCGGGAGCCGGCCCGGATGATGGCGTCCTGGTCGGCCTGGATCGTGCCGAGGACGTCGCGCATGCGCTCCGAGCGTTCTGCGCCGAGGCTGGCGACGAAGGACGACTGGTCGTCGAGCGACACGTGCGAGGCGAAGGTCTCGGGGGTGAACACCTCGTCCCAGTAGTCGCTGACCCGGCCGCGGGTCCAGCGGTAGCGGCGCCGGCTCTCCAGGCCCATGGGGTTGGCGTGCGTCGCCGCGAAGAACGGCTCGGCGGCGGGGGAGCGCCAGTCCACGAGCAGTCGCCGCCCCGAGGCGTCGGTCAGGCCGAGGCGCCCCACGTAGACCGGCTGCCCCGGGTCGTCGGCCGGGACCATGTGGCCGAGGCACAGGTCGAGGCCGAAGCGGCGCAGGGTCCGCAGCCGGGCGCTCAGCCGGTGCACCTCCTGGTCCCGCTCGAGCGCGGCCTGGCCGTGGCCGCCGGGGGCACGCCGGGCGGCGGCCAGACGGTCGGTGAGGTCGGCGACGGTGCGCTCGAGGCTCTCGGCGATGGCCGCGAAGTGCGCCTCGTCCGCGGCGACGAGGGTCGGGTCGGCCTTGTGGGCCAGTCGGTCGGGAAGGTCGAACGCGTGGGTGGTCAGCGGGCTCACGTCATTAGCTCCCATCGGGTGCGAGACCTGGGTCTGGGGCCTCGGCCCGCGATTCTGCGGCACGACGGGGGCCTTGCCGCAAGGCCCCCGGTGCGTTATACGTTGGAGATGGAGAGGGAAGTCCCTCTCCATTCGCACGTCCGGGGCGTGGCACGGGCTGCCTCGCCGTGGCGCGCTCAGCCCACGGGCTCCGCGCGCGGCGTCGAGTCGGGCTCGCGTGCCGTGCGCTCCTCGGCGGCGTGGGCCAACTGCCGACGCGACGGCTGGTCGAGGCGCAGCGGTCCGCGCAGGCGCGTCAGGGGCCGCTCCAGCAGCACCCACGACAGCCACGACACGAGCACGGCCGCTGCGATGAGCAGGAGGTTGCGCGGCACCGAGTGCTCGCCGAGGAGCAGGCTGTTGATGAAGGTCTGGTGCCAGAGGTAGAGCGCGTAGCTGATGGTGCCGAAGAAGACCATGACCCTGGACCCGACGACGCGCGAGTGCCCGGTGGCAGCGGCGTGCACCAGCCAGACGCCGATGATCGCGAAGACGGCGCCGAGCGGTCGGAAGAGCGGGTGGTCGACCGCGATGCCGTGACCGGGGAAGGCCGACACGGCGACGAGCACCGCGAAGGGCACGAGCGGGTTGGCGCGGGGGAGCGTCACGCCGCGCCTGGCCAGCTCGGCGAGACCGAACGCGAGGGCGACCCCGAGCAGGAGGGCGAAGACGTTGGTCTCGGTGGAGATGTCGAGCCGGATGGCATCGCCCTGCGTCCACACGCTGTAGAAGGTCGCCAGGGCCGCGAGCGTCAGGACGACGGCGAAGGCCCGGGCCCGCTGCCAGGTCATGAGCGCGATGAACGCCAGCGGCCACACGAGGTAGAACTGCTCCTCGACCGACAGGGACCAGAGGTGGTTGAGCACACCCAGGTCGGTGCCCGCGATCCGCACCCAGTTGCCGACGTAGAGCACCGAGGCCAGTGCTGCCGTGGGGTGACCGGCGAGCCGGGGGTCGTCCGTGGCCCAGAGCAGGACGGGCACGAGCGCGAGCAGGAGCAGCAGCGCGGGCAGCAGGCGGACCGCTCGTCGGCCCCAGAACCGCCACAGGCTGACCGACCCCCACCGGTCCCACTCGCGCAGGAGGAGGCTCGTGATGAGGTAGCCGGACAGGACGAAGAAGAGCGTCACGCCCGACAGGCCGCCCCAGCGCACCGGCAGGCCCGAGTGCGATGCGGCGACGAGGAGGATCGCGAGGCCGCGGACGCCGTCGAGGTCACGGTTGCGGGTGTGCTGCACGCGGACAAGGCTAGGCGCGGACCCGGTCTAGGATGAAACCTCGGTGCCGCACGCCGCTCGTGTGCAGGCGCATCGACAGCGCGGCCCAGCGCCGCGCCCCCGACCCGTCCTCGGAAGGATCCTCCGTGCTCCGCACTCACGAGGCCGGCACGCTCCGTGCCGACCACGCAGGCCAGACCGTCACCCTCACCGGTTGGGTGGCTCGGCGTCGAGACCACGGCGGGGTCGCCTTCCTCGATCTGCGGGACGCCTCGGGCGTGGCCCAGGTCGTCGCGCGTGACGAGGTCCTCGCCGAGGGCGGGGCCCACGACGTGCGCAACGAGTACTGCGTCCGCGTCACGGGGCAGGTGCGGATGCGCCCCGAGGGCAACGCCAACCCCGAGCTGCCCACGGGCGAGATCGAGGTCATCGTCGAGCAGCTCGAGGTGCTCAACCCCAGCGCGCCCCTGCCGTTCCAGATCGACGAGCGCGTGACGGTCGGCGAGGAGGCGCGGCTCAAGCACCGCTACCTCGACCTGCGACGCCCGGGGGCCAGCTCGGCCGGTGCCGCGATCCGGCTGCGCTCGCGCGTCAACGCGGCGGCCCGCAAGGTGCTCGGCGCCCATGACTTCGTCGAGATCGAGACGCCGACGCTGACGCGGTCGACGCCCGAGGGTGCCCGCGACTTCCTCGTGCCGGCCCGCCTCGCGCCGGGCTCCTGGTACGCGCTGCCCCAGAGCCCGCAGCTGTTCAAGCAGCTGCTCATGGTCGCGGGCATGGAGCGCTACTACCAGATCGCGCGCTGCTACCGCGACGAGGACTTCCGCGCCGACCGCCAGCCGGAGTTCACCCAGCTCGACATCGAGATGAGCTTCGTCGAGCAGGAGGACGTCATCGCCCTCGCCGAGGAGGTCGTGCGGGAGATCTGGTCGCTCGTCGACGTCGAGCTGGACACCCCGTTCCTGCAGATGACCTACGCCGAGGCCATGGCCCGCTACGGCTCCGACAAGCCGGACCTGCGCTTCGGCCAGGAGCTCGTCGAGTGCACCGACTACTTCGCCGACACGACCTTCCGCGTCTTCCAGGCCGAGTACGTCGGCGCCGTCGTCATGCCGGGCGGGGCGAGCCAGCCGCGCAAGCAGCTCGACGCGTGGCAGGAGTGGGCCAAGCAGCGCGGCGCCAGAGGCCTGGCCTACGTCCTCGTCCAGGAGGACGGCGAGCTGGGCGGCCCGGTCGCCAAGAACCTGACGGACGCCGAGCGCGCGGGCCTCGCCGCGCAGGTCGGCGCCGAGCCGGGTGACTGCATCTTCTTCGCCGCTGGGGCGACCAAGCCCTCACGCGCGCTGCTCGGCGCCGCGCGCCTGGAGATCGGCCGCCGGTGCGGCCTCATCGACGAGAAGGCGTGGAGCTTCCTCTGGGTGCTCGACGCGCCGCTGTTCGAGCCGGCGGCCGACGCCGTCGCCTCGGGAGACGTCGCCGTCGGCGCCGGGGCCTGGACGGCCGTGCACCACGCCTTCACCTCCCCGAAGAAGGAGTTCGAGGACACCTTCGACACCGACCCGGGCAGCGCGCTCGCCTACGCCTACGACATCGTCTGCAACGGCAACGAGATCGGCGGGGGGTCGATCCGTATCCACCGCCGCGACGTCCAGGAGCGCGTCTTCCGGGTCATGGGCCTGTCGCAGGAGGACGCGCAGGAGAAGTTCGGCTTCCTCCTCGAGGCGTTCCAGTACGGCGCGCCGCCGCACGGCGGCATCGCGTTCGGCTGGGACCGCATCGTGTCCCTGCTCGCCGGCACGGAGTCGATCCGCGACGTCATCGCCTTCCCGAAGTCCGGCGGCGGCTACGACCCGCTGACGGCGGCGCCGGCGCCCATCACGGCCCAGCAGCGCAAGGAGGCCGGTGTCGACGCCAGGCCCGCCGCCGACGCGCCCGCCCCCCAGGGCGCCCCCGAGGTCAGCCCGAAGCAGAGCTGAGGCGGGCGACCCCTTCCTCGGTCGCGCAGCCCTTCGTCCCGTCGGGGACGAGGGGCTGCGCGGCTCGGTCGCGCACCGGCCGCCGACGGTGGAGGATGGCCTCGTGGAGACGACCGCGCGGCCGAGCCTCCGGACGCCGGAGCGCGCGCCGGACGACGTGCTCGTGCACCTGCGCCGGGCCCGCGACCTCGCCGACCGCGAGTACGCTCGGCCGCTCGACCTCGACCGGCTCGCCGCCGAGGCTCGCCTCTCGAAGTGGCACTTCCTGCGCCTCTTCCGCTCGACGTACGGTCTGACGCCTGCCGAGTACGTGTCGCGGCGTCGGATCGAGCGGGCGCAGGACCTGCTCCGGGCCACCAACCTCACCGTCACCGAGGTCTGCTTCGCCGTGGGGTACTCGAGCCTCGGGTCGTTCAGCAGCCGCTTCCGCGAGGTCGTGGGGGAGACGCCGAGCGCCTTCCAGCGCCGGTACGCCGAGGTGGGTGCACCCCACATCCCCGGCTGCTTCGTCTTCATGTGGGGCCTCGCCGAGACCGCAACCGGGGAGAAGCCGGCGATCGGGCCGGGGTCCTAGCGTTGCGCCCATGATCACCAACATCTCGATCGTCAGCCTGTTCGTGAAGGACATCGACGACGCCAAGAAGTTCTACACCGACGTCCTCGGCTTCGAGGAGAAGGACGACATCACCCTGGGCGAGGGCTACCGGTGGTGCACCATCGTCCACCCCAACCAGCCCGAGCTGGCCGTCAACCTCGCGATCCCCGGCCCGCCGCTGCCTGCCGACCTCGTCGACGCGGTGCGGCGCGCCCAGGAGGCCGGCACGATGCACGGCCTCGGGCTCACCGTCGACGACTGCCAGCGGACCTTCGAGGACCTCACCGCCAAGGGCGTCGAGTTCCTCCAGCCGCCCTCGACCCGGCCGTACGGCACCGAGGCCGTGTGCCGGGACATCTCGGGCAACTGGGTCGTCCTTGTCGAGCCGGCCACGACGCCGTACTCGGCCGCCGACTTCGACTGAGGCTGTCGCGCGCCGTCACGGGGACGATCGGCAGAGGGCCTCCGAACGTTGGCGCACGGACCGGCTCGCCCACGCCACCGGGCTCCAGTAGCCGAGCGAGGCGTAGAGGGAGCGAGCCACGGTGTTGTGCGCGTACATGCCCAGCGTGCACAGGCCGTGGTCGGCCACGGCCCGGCGCGTCACGGCACCGACGAGCGCCCGGCCGAGGCCCCGCCCGCGCACCGAGGCGTCGACGGCGACCGACGACACCGACGGCGCCCCGCTCGGCAGGAGGCCGACGGCCGCGGTGGCGACGAGGCGACCGTCGAGGTCGATGCCCCACCACGTCTCGCCCTCGCCCGGCGCGGTGTCGGCCGTGGGGGAGTGCTCGGCGAGGAAGGCCGCGACCTCCTCGTGTCGGGCCGTGTCGTCGAGCGGCCGGACGAGGCCCTCGGGGCCGAAGGCGGGGGGCGCCGTCCGGGTGACGAACCAGTCCCAGTCGCCGCCCGGGTCGACCTCGAGCCGTTCGTGCACGAGCGGCTCGAGGTGCCGCGGAACGCTCAGACCGAGGGGCCAGGACGCGTGGACCTCCTCGGCGAGCTGCGGCAGCCGGTCGAGCAGGGCACCCACTCCCGCTGCCCCGCCGAGCGCGGCGAACGCCACGCCGTGGCGACGCAGCCGACGGAAGAGGACCGCGTCCCCGGACCGCCACCACGTGTCCGAGAGCCGGGGCGGCACCTCCCAGCGGACGAACTCGTGTCCGCCCGACGCGTCGACGAGGGCCGCGTGCCCGTGACCGCGCACCACGGGGCCCGCTGCCGCGGGGGCGCGGCCGCGATCGGCGGTCACTCGCTGATCCCGAAGCGGGCGTGGAGGCGGCGGAGCGGGCCCGGCGCCCACCAGTTGAACCGGCCGAGCAGCGTCATCGTCGCGGGCACGAGGAGCATCCGCACGAGCGTCGCGTCGATGGCGACGGCCGCGACCAGCGCGACGCCCATCTCCTTGATGATGAGGATGTCGCCGGCGACGAAGCCCGCGAACACGATGACGATGAGCAGCGCCGCGCTCGTGATGATCCGTCCGGTGCGCTGGAGCCCGAGCGAGACGGCACGGTCGGTGTCGCGCCCGGCCCGGTGGAACTCGACGATGCGGGACAGGAGGAAGACCTCGTAGTCCATCGAGAGCCCGAACCCGAAGGCGAGGACGAGGAAGGGCACCATCGACTCCACCGCGCCCACCGACGTGAAGCCGAGCAACCGGTCGAGGTGGCCCTCCTGGAAGATCCACACGACGACCCCGAGGGCGGCACCGAGCGACACGACGTTCATGAGGAGCGCCTTGACGGGAACGACCAGCGAACCGGTCATGAGGAAGAGCAGCAGGAGCGTGCCGAGGACGACGAGCCCGACGGCGTAGGGGGCACGGGCCGCCATCGAGTCGAGGAAGTCGATCTGGCCCGCGGCCTGGCCCGTGGTGAGGGTCTCGAACGGTGCTGCCGCAGAGCGGATCTGGGTGACGAGGTCCTGCGCGGCGTCGGAGGTCGGGGGTCCGGCCACGCGGATGTCGACGCGCTGGTGGGCGGCGCCGAGCGGGGCCACCGTGACGCCCTCCACGCCGGGCGCCGACGAGAAGCGGCCGGCCCACGACGTGACGGTGGCACGGTCGGGTGAGGCGGCGACGACGGTGACCTCGGGCGCGGACAGGGTCGGGTAGTCACGGGCGAGCGCGTCGAAGAAGACGCGCTGCTCGGCGTCCTTGGGCAGCAGCTCGGTGCCCGAGGCGGTCAGCTTCATCGACAGCGTCGGCAGCGCGAGGGTGACGAGCACGGCGAGGACCGCCACGATGACGAGGACCGGACGGCGTTGCACCCCCGACGCCAGCCGCGAGAAGGCGCCGGTGTCACTCGGCCGCTCGATCGCCTTGCGCGCCAGGCGTTTCGCGCCGAGCACGGCCAGCGCAGGGACGAGCGTGACGGCGACCACCATGGCGACGAGCACGACGCTGACGCCGGCCACCCCGATGGCCCTCATGATCGAGGCCTCGAAGACGAGCAGGCCCGACAGCGCGATCGCGACGGTGACCCCGGAGAAGAGCACGGTGCGTCCGGCTGTGGCGACGGTGCGCTCCGCGGCGAGCACGACGTCCTCGCGCGTCGGCGACTCCTCGGCCAGGTGCGACAGCTCCTCGCGGAACCGGCTCACGGTGAGCAGGCCGTAGTCGATCGAGAGCCCCAGCCCGAGGAGCGTGACGATGTTGACGACCGTCGCGTCGAGCTCGACCGCGTGGGAGAAGCCGAAGAGCGAGAGGAGCGCCCCACCGATCGACACCACGGCACCGACCACCGGCATGCCGGCGGCGACGAGGCCGCCGAAGACGAAGAACATGACGAGGAAGGTCAGCGGCAAGGCGATGCCCTCGCCGCGGACGAGGTCGCGCTCGACGGTGCCGGTGATGGCCTTGATGGTCTTGTTCGTGCTGCCGACCGATCCCTCGGCGTGCATGGCCGACGCGACGTCGAGCAACGCGGTCTCGGCAGCGGCCTCGGCGTCGTCCTGGGCCTGCTTGGGCAGCCCCGGCCGGAAGTCGACCACGGTGACGAAACCGCCCACCGCCGGGGTCCCTCCCGCCAGCAGTGGCGCGACCGACGGGTCGCGAAGCCCCTTGGGGGACAGGAGCGGCGACCTGACGTCCTTGACGCCGTGAAGCCCGGCCAGCTTCGCGGTCGCGGCGGCGCCGGCGCGCACCACCGCTCGGTCGGCGAGGTCCGCGCCGGTCACCTGCAGCGTCAGCGTCTCCAGGGCGGGCTGGGAGGCCTCGATGACGTCCCGGGCCCTCGAGGACTCCGAGTCGACCGTCGGTGCGCCCGAGTGCAGCCGCTCGAAGAGCGACTGGCCGGTGACGCCCCCGACCGACACCGCGAAGCACGCGACGGCGACGACGACCCAGCCGGCGACCCACGAGCGGGGGTGGTGGGCGATGGCCCGGCCGAGCCGGGTGAGGAGCGAGGGCGGGCGGCCGCCCACGGCCGAGGGTCGGGACACACGGATAGGGTTCCACAGTGAGCTCCGACGACCTCTTCGGGTCCGCCGCGGCGGCAGAGCGTGCCGACCTGCCCGCGTCGGCGGGGACGGCGCCGCTCGCGGTCCGGATGCGGCCGCGGACCATCGAGGAGGTGCGCGGGCAGCGCGAGTCCCTGCGCCCGGGCAGCCCGCTGCGACGGCTCATCGAGGGCTCCGGCGGTGCCGCCGGCCCCCTGTCGGCGATCATCTGGGGCCCGCCCGGCACCGGCAAGACGACGCTCGCCCACCTCGTCGCCACGGCCGCCGACCGCCGGTTCGTCGAGCTGTCCGCCGTCACCGCGGGCGTCAAGGACGTCCGGTCCGTCATGGACGCGGCGGCCCGCGAGCGCGACCTCTACGGGCGCCAGACCGTCCTGTTCCTCGACGAGATCCACCGCTTCACCAAGGCGCAGCAGGACGCCCTGCTGCCCGGTGTCGAGAACCGCACCGTCATCCTCGTCGCGGCGACGACGGAGAACCCGTCGTTCAGCATCATCTCGCCGCTGCTGTCGCGCTCGGTCCTCGTCACGCTGGGCGCGCTGCCCGACGCCGACGTCGCCGACCTGCTCCGCGCCGCCCTCGACGACGAGCGTGGCTTCGCCGGCGCGCACACCCTGGACGACGACGCCCTCGACCACCTCGTGCGGATCTCCGGCGGCGACGCGCGCCGGGCCCTGACCTCCCTCGAGGCGGCGGCCGGTGTCGCGCTCGACGCCGAACCCGCCGGGCGCACCGACGACCGTCCGGTGGCCATCACCCTGGCCCACGTCGAGCAAGCGGTGGCGCACGCGGCGGTCCGGTACGACCGTGCCGGTGACCAGCACTACGACGTCGCCAGCGCCCTCATCAAGTCGATGCGCGGCAGCGACGTCGACGCCGCCCTGCACTACCTGGCGCGGATGCTCGAGGCGGGGGAGGACCCGCGGTTCATCGCACGCCGCATCGTCATCTCCGCGAGCGAGGACGTCGGCATGGCCGACCCGACAGCGCTGCAGACCGCCGTAGCGGCGATGCACGCCGTGGCGCAGATCGGGATGCCCGAGGCGCGGATCATCCTGGGCCAGGCCGTGGTCCACAACGCGCTCGCCCCGAAGTCGAACGCGGCCTACCTCGGCATCAACGCCGCCATCGCCGACGTCCGGGCCGGACGCGGGGGAGCGGTGCCGCCACACCTGCGCGGCAGCGGGTACGCCGGTGCCGAGCGGCTCGGCCACGGGGCGGGCTACGTCTACGCGCACGACGAGCCTGACGCCGTGGCCCGCCAGCAGTACCTGCCCGACGACCTGCACGACGCCGTCAGCTACTACCGGCCCACCGACCGCGGGTTCGAGGAGCGACTGCGCACGCGGTGGGACTGGCTCGCCGGCCGTCTCGGCCGGACCCGTCGGTCATGAGGTCCGGGCCCGTCGGTCATGAGGTCCGGGCCCGTCGGTCCTGAGGTCCGGGCCCGTCGGTCCTGAGGTCCGGGCCCGGGCCCGTGGTCCTGACGTCCGCGTCAGGACCGGAGGTGCCTGGCGGTCCGACGGCTCGGCCACTCCCGCGCCCGACACGCCACGTTCGCGGTGAGTTGTCCAGGCGTGTTGCCGGCGTGACAGGTGGGGCCAGGGAGCCGTCCGACGGCCGAACATCCCTCCGGGCCCGCCCTCGTCCGCACGATGTTGTGCCGAACCGGACACTGGTAACGATTTGTCAACCAAGACCGTCTCGATGCTTGGACACCGGCCCGGCGTATGGCAGGGTGACGACGTCCCGCAGGGGGTGGAACGGCCCGTCCGTGTGCCTGTGCCGGGACCGGCGAGTGACCTCGTCGGTGATGGAACCCCACAAGGATGGAGACGACGCGTTGAACGCCATGCCGGGCTCTGCAGCTGCGACGCTGACGGAGGCGCCCGACGAGAGGACCGCCCAGGAGCCGAACCGCAAGCAGGTGAGGACCGGCCGTTCTCCGGGGCAGGTCGCGTGGGACCGGCTGAAGAAGGACAAGGTCGCCATCGTCTGCGGCGCCATCATCGTCTTCTTCGTCCTCGTCGCGATCTTCGCGCCGCTGCTGACCAAGCTCGAGGCGGTCGACCCGCTGACGAAGGCCGCGGCCGACCCGTACGCGACGCACACCGAGCTCGTCGACTTCAACGGCCTGCCGACCGTCGGCATGAGCTCGGCCCACTTCCTCGGCGTCGAGCCCCGACTCGGCCGTGACCTGTTCGCCCGCTGGGCCTACGGCGCCCAGCCCTCGCTCGTCATCGGGTTCGTCGCGGCGACCGTCTCGACGATCATCGGCGTGACGCTCGGCCTCGTCGCCGGGTACCTCGGCGGCGTCGTGGACCGCATCATCTCGTGGGTCATCGACTTCTTCCTCAGCCTGCCGATCCTGCTGCTCATCATCGCCATCGTTCCGATCGTCCAGAAGAGCATCGCCGCCGGCAGCGACCTCACCAACGAGCAGACGTCCCGCATCCGCTTCGTCGTGCTGATCTGCGTGCTCTTCTTCTTCGGCTGGATGGGCCTGGCCCGACTCGTCCGCGGTGAGGTGACGAGCCTGCGCGAGCGCGAGTTCGTCCAGGCGGCCCGGGCCATCGGGGTCCCCACCCGCCAGATCCTCTTCAAGGAGATCCTGCCCAACCTCGTGGGCCCCATCATCGTGTCCGCCTCGATCGCGGTCCCGGCGTACATCACCTACGAGGCGACGCTGAGCTACCTCGGCGTCGGCCTCGTCGAGCCGACGGCGTCCTGGGGCCGCACGATCGCCGACGCGCAGAACCTCTTCGCCACCTATCCGCTGTGGCTCTGGCCCTCGGTCATCGCCCTGTCGCTGCTCGTGCTCGCCCTGACGCTGCTCGGTGACTCGATCCGCGACGCCTTCGACCCCACCAGTCGCCGATAACCCACCCGTTCTCGGTCCTCACATGTCCCCGGCAAAGCGCCGGGACACGCACAAAAGGGAGCAACAACAATGCGCTGGACCAAAGTCCTGACCGTGGGAGCCGTGGCATCCCTCGGGTTTGTCGCGGCCTGCGGCGCTCCGGCAGCCAACAACGGCGGCGCCGGCGGCACCAACGGTGCCGGCAACGGCCCCGTCGAGGGTGCCGCTGCCGCCCTCGACCCGAACGCCAAGGGGCCGGCCCCCGCCGTCCCGGGCGCCAAGAAGGGCGGCATCCTCACCGTCGCCTACTCGTCGACGCCCGCCAACATGGACCCGAGCGACCAGTTCTTCCAGGACACGGCCGTCATCTTCTCGCTGACGCACCGCGCGCTGACGACGTTCACGATGCGCGACGGCAAGATGGTCCTCGTCCCGGACCTCGCCACCGACCTCGGCAAGCAGTCCGAGGACGGCCTCACGTGGACCTTCACCCTCAAGGACGGCCTGAAGTACGAGGACGGCACGCCGGTCAAGGCCCAGGATGTCGTGTTCGCGGCCAAGCGCTCCTTCGACCCCGACCTCGCCGCGGACGGGCCGACGTACCAGAAGGAGTTCTTCAAGGGCGGCGCCGACTACCAGGGCCCGTACAAGGGTGACAAGAACTGGAAGGGCGTCGAGGCCACCGACGACAAGACCGTCGTCTTCCACCTCGAGAAGCGCTTCGAGACGCTCCCGTACTTCGTCTCCTTCAACCAGTTCGCGCCGATCCCCGAGGCCAAGGACACCAAGGCCGACTACCAGCTGCACCCGCTGGCCACCGGTCCCTACATGTTCGACAAGTACACCCCGGGCACCGAGCTGACCCTCAAGCGCAACCCCAACTGGGACCCCAAGACGGACCCGGCGCGCAACGACTACCCGGACGGCTACCACTTCAAGTGGGGCGTCGACGACCTCAAGACGCAGACCGCCATCCTCGCCTCCAACGGCGACGACGCGACGACGATGAACTGGATGCCCATCGACTCCTCGCTCATCCCGCAGATCGAGGGTGAGAAGAAGTCGCAGTTCGTCGAGGGTCCGTCCTCGTGCGTGATCATGGTCAACATGGACGCCACGAAGATCCCCATGCCGGTGCGCAAGGCGATCGCCGCCGCGTGGCCGTTCGACTCGATCCACAAGGCCGCCGGCGAGACCTCGCACTCGTTCACCCCGGCCAGCACGATGATCCCGCCGCAGATCCCCGGCCACCTCGACTACGTCGTCGACGGCATGAACGGCCAGGGCGACGGCAACCCGGACAAGGCGAAGAAGATGCTCGCCGACGCCGGCTACGGTCCGGACAAGCCGTTCGAGCTCATCTACTACTACACGAACGACGACGACTCGGCGCAGAAGGTCAACCAGGTCCGCAAGCAGAAGCTCCAGGCTGCCGGCTTCAAGGTGACCGACATCGGCGTTCCCGGAAAGGAGCGCCGCGCGATCATCGGCAAGCCCAACGGCAAGTACAACATGCTGCAGGGCCCGCGCGGCTGGTGCTTCGACTGGCCGTCGGCCGACTCCATCATCCCGCCCACCGTCGGCTCCGGCGCCCTGTCGCAGGGTGGCACGACCTTCGGCAACTTCTCCGACGCCAAGATCGACGCCGAGATCAAGCGCATCCTGCAGCTCTCGATCGCCGAGCAGGGCCCGGAGTGGGGCAAGATGGACAAGTGGCTCATGGAGAACTACCTCCTGGCCATCCCGGACTACTACGACAAGGGCAACACGGTCTTCGGCTCGAAGGTCAAGAACGTCATGAACAACCCGAACAAGGGCATGCCCGAGATCACCCAGATCTGGCTCGACCAGTAAGTCGGTGCTGACGGCGTCCCGCCGCGGACGCATGATCTGAACCGACCGCGGTGGTGGGGGTCCGGCGATCCCGGACCCCCATCACTGGCGCCCGCCCCCTTGGAAGGCTCCTCCCGTGCTCACGTACATCCTGCGGAGGCTCGCGCTGGCCCTGAGCGTCGTCCTGGCGACCCTGGTCTCGGCGTTCCTCCTCTTCTTCGCCGCGCCGTCGGACCCGGCGCAGGCCTTGTGTCCCGACACGAAGTGCCCGCCGGCCCGCCTCGCGGCCATCCGCGCCAACCTCGGCCTGGACAAGCCGCTGCCCCAGCAGTTCACCGACTACTTCTCGGGCCTGTTCGCCGGCCGTGACTTCGTCTACGCCGGGGACCGGGTGCACTGCGGCGCGCCGTGCCTGGGCTACTCGTTCGTGACGCGGCAGTCCGTCAACGACGAGCTGTTCACGCGGTTCCCGAACACCGTGGTCCTGACGCTCATGGCGGCCGTCATCTTCCTGGTCGTCGGCATCACGCTCGGCATCCTGGCCGCCGTCCGGCGCGGCACCCCCTCGGACCGGGGCATCGTCGGCGTCTCGCAGGTCATCGGCGCGATCCCGTACTACGTGCTCGCGCTGCTCGTCGCGCTGTACCCCGTGACGCTGTGGCACATCCTTCCGCAGTACAGGTCGATCTCCTCGGGCGTCGTGCCCTACCTCCTCGGCATGCTGGCCCCGGCCCTCATCCTGGGCCTCGTCACCTCGACGACGTACGTGCGCTACACCCGCAACTCGATGCTCGAGTCGCTGTCGATGGACTACATCCGCACGGCGCGCTCCAAAGGCATCGGCGAGCGGCGGGTGCTCGTGCGCCACGGCTTCCGCGCCGCGATGAGCCCGATCCTGACGATCCTCGGTCTCGACATCGCCGCCCTGCTCACGGGAACCCTCATCACCGAGCAGATCTTCAGCGTCGACGGCATCGGCCGGCGCACCATCACGGCCTTCCGCAACGACGACCTGCCGGTCATCATGGGCAGCGTCCTCATGACCGCGGTCATCGTGGTCCTGATGAACCTCCTCGTCGACATCGGCTACTCGTTCATCGACCCGCGAGTGAGGCTCACGTGACCACGCCGTCGAACACCATCGCGACCCAGAGCGCGCAGGCCCAGAACGCCGGGGACGTCGTCCTCGAGGTCACCGACCTGTCGGTCGCCTTCCCGACCGAGGAGGGGGTCGTCAAGGCCGTCTCCAACCTCAGCTACCAGGCCCGCCTCGGCCGCACCCTCGCCATCGTCGGCGAGTCCGGGTCGGGCAAGTCGGTCTCGAGCATGGCGGTCCTCGGCCTGCACAACCCGAAGCGCACGCAGATCACCGGGAGCATCAAGCTCGACGGCATCGAGCTCGTCGGGGCGCCGCGCCAGACCTTCCAGCAGATCCGGAGCACCAAGGCCGCCATGGTGTTCCAGGACCCGCAGTCCTCGCTGCACCCGTTCCACAAGGTCGGCAAGCAGATCGCCGAGGCCTACGCGGCCCACCACAGCGTGAGCAAGCAGGTGGCGGCCAAGCGTGCCGTCGAGATGCTCGAGCTCGTCGGCATCCCGAACCCGCAGCGCCGGGCCAACCAGTACCCGCACGAGTTCTCCGGCGGCATGCGCCAGCGCGCAATGATCGCCCTCGGCCTCGTCAACAACCCGAAGCTGCTCATCGCCGACGAGCCGACGACCGCCCTCGACGTCACCGTCCAGGCGCAGATCCTCGACCTCGTCAACGACCTGCAGAAGGAGTTCGGGTCGGCCGTCATCCTCATCACGCACGACCTCGCGGTCGTCGCCGAGACCGCCGACGACATCCTCGTCATGTACGCCGGTCGCGGCGTCGAGAGGGGCGACGCCAAGGAGGTGCTGGCCCAGCCCTCGCACCCCTACACCTTCGGCCTGCTGCAGTCGGTCCCGTCGCACTCGGAGGACCGCGACGAGCTCTCGACGATCCCCGGCGCGCCGCCGAGCCTGCTCGCCCTGCCCTCGGGCTGTTCGTTCCACCCGCGCTGCGCGTTCAAGGACCTCGTCGAGGGCGACGCCTGCTTCACGCAGCTGCCCGAGTGGCGTCCGACGCCGGGGCTGTCCAACCGCCAGATCCGGTGCCACCTCGAAGACCCGGTGACCACCCTGAACAGCGCCGAGGGAGCACGATGAGCGACCAGACGCTGCTGGAGGTCACCGACCTCCAGCGCTACTTCCCCTTCCGCGAGGTCCAGGGGCTGCGCATGGTCAAGGCCATGGTCAAGGCCGTCGACGGCATCAGCTTCTCGGTCAAGCAGGGCCAGACGCTCGGCCTGGTCGGGGAGTCCGGCTGCGGCAAGTCGACGACCTCACGCCTCGTGACCCGCCTCGACGAGCCCACCGGCGGGAAGGTCGTCTTCGAGGGCCGCGACATCACGCACCTGCCGGAGAAGGACCTCCGGTCCATCCGCCGCGACGTGCAGATGATCTTCCAGGACCCGTACAGCTCCCTGAACCCGCGGCACACCGTCGGTTCGATCCTCGCGACGCCGCTCAAGGTCCACGGTCTGCACCGGGGCAAGGAGAAGGCCCGCGTCCAGGAGCTGCTCGAGCTCGTCGGCCTCAGCCCCGAGCACATCAACCGCTACCCGTCGGAGTTCTCCGGCGGCCAGCGCCAGCGCATCGGCATCGCCCGCGCTCTCGCGGTCGAGCCCAAGCTCATCATCGCGGACGAGCCGGTCTCGGCGCTCGACGTGTCGATCCAGGCGCAGGTGATGAACCTGCTGGGCAAGCTGCGCGACGAGCTCGACCTCGCGTTCATCTTCGTCGCGCACGACCTCGGCGTCGTGCGCCACTTCTGCGACCAGGTCGCGGTCATGTACCTCGGCAAGATCGTCGAGTACGGCGACAAGAAGAAGATCTACGAGGAGCCGGAGCACCCGTACACGCAGGCGCTGCTGTCCGCTGCACCGGACATCAACGTCGCGCGCGGCATCGCCCCCAAGGAGCGCATCCGCCTCGTCGGCGACGTGCCCAGCCCGATCGACCCGCCGAGCGGGTGCCGCTTCCGCACCCGCTGCTGGAAGGCCCAGGAGGTCTGCGCCCAGACGGAGCCGCCGCTGGTGCCCTCCGAGGCGGCTCTCGCACCGGTCCGGTCCAAGCGCGAGAGCGGCAAGCACGTGCAGGCCTGCCACTTCCCCGAGATCAAGACCGACCTCGTGGCCGAGGTGGAGCCCGTCTGACGCGCCGCGAGAGCCGTCGGCGGCAGTCGGCCGGGCGTCTGTCGGCAGCTCCGCCGGCGGCCCGCGCATGCTGGGCCGGTCCCCGCTTGGGGGACCGGCCCAGCCGCGTGTCCGGGGGCCCGAGCGTCTCGCGCGGGCGGGAACGCGGTGGGACCCGCAGGGCACCGTCCGTTAGGGTTGACCAGTGGCGCGAGGTCCGCGCCGACGAGTCGAAGGACGGATGCATCGTGGCCCGAGTGGCACGCAGGGTGGTCCTGGTCCGGGTGAGCGCGCGGCAGGCGCGAGCTCCCCGGGGGCCAGTCGCGCCCCGTTGAGGCGCCGGGCTGGCCCCGCCCCCACCTGCCCCGACCCGCGCCGTCGTCTCCGTGACGGCCCCGGACCACTCACCGACCCAAGGACTGACGCATGGAAACCGCTGAGATCAGGCGCCGTTGGCTCTCGTTCTTCGGCAGCCGCGACCACACCGTCGTGCCGAGCGCGTCGCTCGTGCACGACGACCCGAACCTGCTGTTCGTCAACGCCGGCATGGTGCCGTTCAAGCCGTACTTCCTCGGCCAGGAGACGCCGCCGTACAGCCGCGCCACGAGCGTCCAGAAGTGCGTGCGGACCCTCGACATCGAGGAGGTCGGCAAGACGACCCGCCACGGCACGTTCTTCCAGATGAACGGCAACTTCAGCTTCGGCGACTACTTCAAGGAAGGCGCGATCGAGCTCGCGTGGGAGCTCATCACGAGGAGCCAGTCCGACGGCGGCCTCGGCTTCGACGAGAAGGACCTCTACGCGTCCGTCTACCACGAGGACGACGAGGCCATCTCGCTGTGGAAGAAGGTCGCCGGCCTGCCCGACGACCGCATCGTGCGGCTCGGCCGCAAGGACAACTACTGGAACATGGGCGTCGCCGGCCCGGGCGGCCCCTGCTCGGAGATCCTCCTCGACCGCGGGCCGGCGTACGGCGCCGACGGTGACTGGGAGGCCGGCGACCGCTACCTCGAGTTCTGGAACCTCGTCTTCATGCAGTACGAGCTCGAGAACGTCCGGTCGAAGGAGGACTTCGACATCGTCGGGGACCTGCCCAAGCGCAACATCGACACCGGCATGGGCCTCGAGCGCGCCGCTTTCCTGCTCCAGGGCGTCGACAACATCTACGAGACCGACGAGGTCTTCCCGGTGATCGCCGCGGCCGAGGACCTCACCGGCCGCCGCTACGGTGCGGTGCACGAGGACGACGTCCGCTTCCGGGTCGTCGCCGACCACGTGCGCTCCTCGCTCATGCTCATCGGCGACGGCGTCGTGCCGGGCAACGAGGGGCGCGGGTACGTCCTGCGCCGCCTGCTGCGCCGCGCGGTGCGCTCGATGCGCCTGCTCGGCGTCGACGCCCCGACCCTCGAGCACCTGCTGCCGGTCAGCATGGAGCGGATGAAGGCCTCCTATCCCGAGCTCGAGACCGACTTCCGGCGGATCAGCCAGGTCGCGTACGCGGAGGAGGACGCGTTCCGACGCACCCTGAGCGCGGGCACGACGATCCTCGACACCGCGGTCGCCAAGGCCAAGGCGTCGGGGGCGGGGACGCTCGGCGGGTCCGAGGCGTTCGCGCTGCACGACACGTACGGGTTCCCGATCGACCTCACGCTCGAGATGGCGTCCGAGCAGGGCCTGCAGGTCGACGAGGCCGGCTTCCGGCGCCTCATGGCCGAGCAGCGCGACCGCGCCAAGGCCGACGCCCGGGCGAAGAAGAGCGCGCACGGCGACACCTCCGTCTACCGGCAGCTGGCCGACGCGCTCGGCCGCGACGTCGAGTTCACCGGCTACGACCAGGTGCTCACCGACACCCGCCTGCGCGGCATCGTCCGCAACGGGGTCGTCGTCGAGCGCGCCGAGGCCGGCGACGACGTCGAGCTCGTCCTGGACCGCACCCCGCTCTACGCCGAGTCCGGCGGCCAGCAGGCCGACCACGGGCGGATCCGCCTCGCCAACGGCGCGCTCATCGAGGTCAAGGACGTCCAGCGACCCATCACGGGGCTGGTCGTCCACCGCGCCACCGTCCTCGAGGGCGAGGCGGCGGTGGGCCAGGAGGCCGAGGCGGAGGTCGACGTGCTGCGTCGGCGTTCCATCTCGCGGGCGCACACCGCGACGCACATGGTGCACCAGGCGCTGCGCGACGAGCTCGGCGAGACCGCGACCCAGGCCGGTTCGGAGAACTCGCCGGGGCGCCTGCGCTTCGACTTCCGGTCGCTGCAGGCGGTGCCGGCCGAGGCGATGGGGCAGATCGAGGCCCGCATCAACGGGTTCCTGCTCGACGACCTGCCGGTGACCGCCGACGTCATGGGGCTCGACGCGGCCAAGAAGCTCGGTGCGATGGCGCTCTTCGGCGAGAAGTACGGCGAGCGCGTCCGCGTCGTGTCGATCGGCGAGTGGTCGCGTGAGCTGTGCGTGGGCACGCACACGCCGCGGATCGGCCAGATCGGGGTCGTCAAGCTGCTCGGGGAGGCCTCCATCGGCTCGGGTGTCCGACGCGTCGAGGCGCTCGTCGGCGCCGACGCCTACACGCACCTGGCCCGCGAGGCGGCGATCGTCAGCCAGCTGACCGACACGCTCGGCGTGCGCCGTGACGAGCTGCCCGACCGCATCAGCGGCATCCTGTCGCGCCTGCGCGACGCCGAGAAGGAGATCGCGGCGGTGCGCCAGGCCCAGGTGCTCGGCGCGGCCGCGGGTCTCGTCGCCTCGGCGCGCGACATCGGTGGCGTCACGTTCGTCAGCCACGACGCCGGCAGCGGGGTCGTCGCTGACGACCTGCGCGCTCTCGTCACCGACGTGCGCTCGCGGCTCGGCAACGAGCGGCCGACGCTCGTGTCCATGGCGGCGGTCGCGAACGAGCGGCCCGTCGTCATCGTCGCGACGAACGAGCGCGCCCGCGAGGCCGGCCTCAAGGCGGGCCCCTTCGTCAAGCTCGCGGCCGCCGCCCTCGGCGGTGGCGGTGGGGGGCGCGACGACCTCGCCCAGGGTGGCGGCACGGACGCCGGCCAGGTCTCGGCGGCCCTCGGCGCGGTCGAGGACGCACTGCGGAGCCGAGGCGCCGGCCAGTGACCTCGTCGGGCGCACGCCCCGGAGTTCGCGTCGGCGTCGACGTGGGCCAGGCCCGCGTCGGCGTCGCCGCGTCCGACCCGTCCGGGACGTTCGCCCACCCCGTCGAGACGCTGCCGCGTGACCTCGCGGCCGACGCCGACGTCGAGGCGCTCGCCGCGATCGTCGCCGACCTCGGCGCCGTCGAGGTCGTCGTCGGGCTGCCGCGGCTCCTCTCCGGGCAGGAGGGGGAGGCGGCCCGGCTGGCTCGCACGTATGCGTCCCTGCTGGCCGCGCGGCTCGGTACCGTGTCGGTGCGCCTCGTCGACGAGCGCTTGACCACCGTCGACGCGCACCGGAGACTACGCGACAGCGGGGTCCCTGGTCGCGGCCAGCGAGCGGTGGTCGACCAGGCCGCTGCCGTGCTGATCCTCCAGTCGGCCCTCGACACCGAGGCGGCCCTGGGCCGGGCGCCGGGCGAGACCGTCTCGCCCACCGGAAGACGGAAGAAGGAACGCCGAGGATGAAGGACCACCTGGAGTCGTCCATCTTCGGCGACCACGACGACACCTACGCCCACGACGAGACCGCGCCGGGCGCCTACGAGCACGACCTCGCCGCGGGTGGGTACGACGGGTACGGCACGCATGCGGACCACGACCACGTCGCCGGCCACGGGGGACATGAGGCAGGCCACGGTCCGGCACACGGTGCCGACGCGCAGGGTGCCGTCCCCCTGACCCGGCGCGAGCGTCGCGAGGCCGAACAGGCCGCCCGGGCGCGCGGACGCCGCAGACGCGACGCCGGCTCGTCCACGGGGGCACCCACCGCACCGGCCGCACCCGCCGCGCCGGCCGCGCGACGCTCCGGCAAGCCGTCGGTCTTGCGCCGCATCATCGTCATCGTCCTCGCGCTCGGTCTCATCGGTGGCGGCGTGGGCGTCGCCTACAAGGCCTTGCGGCCCGTCGTCGAGGACTTCCTCGAGGCCAACGACTACCCGGGCCCGGGCTCCGGCCAGGTCCAGGTCACCGTCGAGGACGGCCAGGGCGGCACCGCCATCGCCAAGACGCTCGTCGAGGACGACGTCGTCAAGTCGACGAAGGCCTTCATCGAGGCCGCGAACGCCGACCCGAGGAGCGCCGGCATCCAGCCGGGCATCTACACGCTGAAGAAGCAGATGCGCGCCGCCGACGCCCTCGCCGTGCTCGTTGACCCCAAGAACCGCGACATCACCCGGGTCACCATCCCGGAGGGCCTGTGGGCCACCGAGATCTACGCGCGCCTGTCGAAGGGCTCGGGCATCCCGGTCGCCCAGTACGAGGCCGCGGCCAAGAAGGTCGACGAGCTCGGCCTGCCGCCGTCGGCCAAGGGCAACATCGAGGGCTACCTCTTCCCGGCCAGCTACGAGTTCGGGTCAAAGACGACCGCGCTCGACCAGCTCAAGCAGATGGTCGCCGAGTCGATGAAGCGCCTCGACGCCCTCGGTATCGCGCCGGACCGGATGGAGCGCGTCGTCACGGTCGCGAGCCTCGTCGAGGGCGAGGCCCAGACCGAGGCCGACCAGGCCAAGTTGGCACGGGTCATCGAGAACCGCCTCGCCCAGAACATGTCCCTCGGCCTCGACTCGACGGTCAACTACATCTTCAAGAAGCGCGGCGTGCCCACCCAGGCCATGCTCGACAGCGGCAGTCCGTACAACACGCGTCGCTTCCCGGGTCTGCCGCCGGGCCCGATCGCCAACCCCGGCGACCAGGCCCTGCAGGCGGCCGCCTCGCCGGCGCCGGGCGGCTGGTTGTACTTCGTCACCGTCAACCTGGCCACCGGCGAGACGAAGTTCGCGACGACGTACGAGGAGCACCAGCGCAACGTCCAGCAGTTCCAGCAGTGGTGTGCGGCCAACAAGGGCAAGTGCTGACGCTCTGGTGCGAGGTGTGGGGCAGCCCCATCGCGCACTCGCTCTCGCCGGTGCTGCACCGGGCCGCCTACACGGCGCTGGGTCTCGGCTGGACGTACGGACGCCGCGAGGTCGGCGCCGACCGGTTCGCCGGCGAGCTCGAGGCCCTCGCGGACGGGTGCCGGGGCCTGTCGCTGACGATGCCGCTCAAGGAGGCGGCCCTCGCGGCCGCGTCCGTCGTGGACGACGCGGCCCGCGCCACCGGCGCGGCCAACACGCTGCTGCCGACCGCCGCCGGCTGGTCGGCGCACAACACCGACGTCGTCGGCGTCCGGCGGGCGCTGGCCGAGGCCGGTGCCCCGGCGCCCCGCTCGGTGCTCGTCGTCGGGTCCGGGGCCACGGCGCGCTCCACGGTCGCGGCGGTGGCCGGCACCGCCCGGCGGGTCGTCCTCATGGTGCGCGACCGGGCCCGACCCGAGACGCTCGAGCAGGCGCGCGCGTCGGGCCTCGAGGTCGAGGTCGTCGGTCTCGGGCAGTGGACGCCGACCGACGTCGTCGTCAGCACCGTGCCCCCTGCGTCCGTGGTCGGCCTGGACCGGCTGCCCGTGGCCGACGCGTCGACGCGCCCGGTGCTGCTCGATGCCGTCTACGCCGGCGGCACGACGCCACTCGAGCGGGCCGCTGCGGCCGCCGGCTGGGTCATCGCCCCCGGTACGGACATGCTCCTGCACCAGGCCACCCGACAGGTCGAGCTCATGACCGGGCGCCCCGCGCCCCTCGAGGCGATGCGTGCCGCGCTCGACGCCGCCCTGGCGGCCCGGGCGGTCCGGACATCTCAGCAGGCGGCGGGTCGCGACGACCGCGCAGGTACGGCCGAGGCGGGGACCGCGTCGTGACCTGGGTCGCCGCGCCGCCGACGCCGTGGTGGTTCGTCGTCGTGGTGGGTCTGGCCGGCCTCGGTGTCGGTGAGCTCCTGCGCCGGCGGCTCGCGACCCTGGGCTACCGGCTCGACGACGAGATCGGTCCGGGACCGCGCGTCGGGCCGTGGGTCGTGACGGCCTCGACCGGGCTGCTCTGGGCGGTCCTCGCCTGGCGGTTCGGCCCCCTGTCGGAGTGGGCGCTGGCACCGGCCTACCTCGTCTTCTCCGCGGTCGCGGTAGCGCTCTCGTGGATCGACGCCGACGTGCACCGGCTGCCTCGGGGCCTGACCCGCCCGGCATATGTCGTCCTGCTCGTCCAGCTGACCGTCGCCTCGCTCGCGTCGGGGGACTGGGCGGCCCTGCGTCGGGCCGTCGTCGCGGGTCTCGCGCTGTGGGCGGTGTTCCTGCTGCTCGCCCTGCTCGCCGCGTTGCTGGGCAGCGGCTTCGGGTTCGGCGACGTCACCCTGGCCGGCCTGGTCGGGCTCGCCTCGGGCTACCTCTCGGTGGTGGCGACGCTCGTCGCGGCGTGCGCGGCCTTCCTCCTCGCCGGCGCCTACGGCGTCGTCCGGCTCACGGTGCTGCGTGGTTCGCGCAAGGACGACATCGCCTTCGGTCCGTGGATGCTCGTCGGGTTGCTGCTGTCGCTGCTCACCGAGGTGCGGTTCGTCCTCTGACCGTGGTGCGTCCGGGTGCGGTCGCCGGTGTGGCTGCGGTCGTCCGCCTCGCGGGCGGGTCGGAGCCGGCGACAGGCTGCGTGGGAGGATCGGGACATGTTTCGTTGGTTGACCGCCGGTGAGTCCCACGGCCCGGCGCTGGTGGCCGTCCTCGAGGGCGTCCCGGCCGGTGTCGAGGTCGGCGCCAAGGACCTGCAGGCCGCGCTCGCGCGGCGCCGGCTCGGGTACGGGCGCGGCGCCCGGATGAAGTTCGAGCAGGACGAGGTCGAGTTCCTCGGGGGCCTGCGCCACGGGGTGACGATCGGCTCGCCCCTCGCCGTGCGCATCGGCAACAGCGAGTGGCCCAAGTGGACGACCGTCATGAGCCCCGAGGCCGTCAGCGACGAGGCGTACGCCGCCGCGGATGACGTCAACGCCGAGAAGGAGGTCGCGCGCAACAAGCCGCTGACCCGCCCCCGGCCCGGCCACGCGGACCTCGTCGGCATGCAGAAGTACGGGCACGAGGACGCCCGGCCCGTCCTCGAGCGGGCCAGCGCGCGTGAGACCGCGGCGCGGGTCGCGCTGGGTGAGGTCGCCGCGCGCTTCCTGGAGCAGGCCTACGGCATCCGGCTCGTGTCGCACACGGTCTCGATCGGCACCGCAGCGGTCAGCCCCGACGCGCCCGTGCCGACGCCCGACGACGTCGAGCGTCTCGACGCCGACCCCGTCCGCGCCTTCGACGTGGCCGGGTCGGCCGCGATGGTCGCCGAGGTCGACGCCGCCCGCAAGGACGGCGACACCCTCGGTGGCGTCGTCGAGGTGCTGGCCTACGGCCTGCCTCCGGGCCTCGGCTCGCACGTGCACTGGGACCGCCGGCTCGACGGCCGCCTGGCGCAGGCGCTCATGAGCATCCAGGCGATCAAGGGCGTCGAGGTCGGGGACGGCTTCGAGACCGCCCGCCGCCGCGGCTCCCGGGCCCACGACGAGATGGACCTGCTCGAGGGCGCCATCACGCGTCGCACCGCCCGGGCCGGCGGGACCGAGGGCGGCATGTCCAACGGCCAGCCGCTGCGCGTGCGCGCGGCGATGAAGCCGATCAGCACCGTGCCGCGGGCCCTCGCCACCGTCGACGTCGCGACCGGTGAGGCCGCGACCGCCATCCACCAGCGCTCCGACGTGTGCGCCGTCCCCGCGGCAGGCGTCGTCGCCGAGGCGATGGTGGCGCTCGTGCTCGCCGAGGCGTGCCTCGAGAAGTTCGGCGGCGACTCCGTCGCCGAGACCTCGCGCAACCACGCCGCGTACCTGGCGGCGATCCCGGAGGGGCTGCGGACGTGGTGACCGCCGACTCCGGGCAGCCGACGGACGCCACCGAGGCCACGGAGGCCAGGGGGGCCGAAGAGGCGACGCGTCCGGTCGCCGTCGTCGTCGGGCCGCCCGGTGCGGGCAAGACGACCGTCGGCAAGGCGCTCGCCGAGCGACTGGGGGTCGCCTTCCACGACGTCGACGCCGCCGTGGAAGCGGTGGAGGGGCGCAGCATCTCCGACATCTTCGTCGACGACGGCGAGCCGGTCTTCCGGGAGCTCGAGCGGGCCGAGGTGGCCCGGTCGCTCGCGGAGGAGACCGGCGTCGTCGCACTCGGGGGCGGGGCGGTGATGGACCCGCTGACCGAGGAGGCGCTGCGGGGCCACGTCGTCGTGTTCCTCGACGTCGCCATCGCCGACGCGAGCCGGCGCATCGGCTTCGACCGGTCCCGTCCGCTGCTCGCCGTCAACCCGCGCGCCTCGTGGGTCACGATGATGAACCATCGCCGCCCCACCTACGAGCGCGTGGCGTCGGTCCGCGTCGACACCGCGGGCAAGGCTCCGGAGGCCGTCGTCGACGAGGTCGTCGCGCTCCTCGAGGCGGGGCGGGCGTGAGCGGCACGGCCGCGCCGACGACGATCAGCGTCGGCGGACAGTACGACGTCGTCATCGGCTCCGGTGCCCTCGACCGGGTCGGCGAGCTCGTCGGCGAGGGAGTCGAGCGCGTCCTGCTCGTCCACCCGCCGACGCTGCCCGACCTCGTGGCGCGCGTCGCCTCGGCCCTCGAGGCGCGCGGGTACGCGGTCCTTGCCGCCGAGGTCCCCGACGCCGAGTCGGCCAAGACCGCCGCGGTGGCCGCAGACCTCTGGTCGCGGCTCGGCCGGGCGGGTTTCACCCGCAGCGACGCCGTCGTCGGCCTCGGCGGTGGCACCGTCACCGACCTCGCGGGCTTCGTCGCGGCGTCGTGGCTGCGTGGAGTACGCGTCGTGCAGGTGCCGACGACCCTCCTCGGCATGGTCGACGCCGCCGTGGGCGGCAAGACCGGCATCAACACTCCCGAGGGCAAGAACCTCGTCGGCGCGTTCCACCCGCCGGCCGGGGTGGTCTGCGACGTCGGCGTGCTCGCGACACTGCCGCGGGCCGACCTCGTCGCCGGCCTCGCCGAGGTCGTCAAGTGCGGGTTCATCGCGGACCCGCGCATCCTCGAGCTCGTCGAGGACGACCCGGCATCGGCCTGCCGGGCCGACGGCCCGCACGTGGTCGAGCTCGTCGAGCGGGCGGTCCGGGTCAAGGCCGAGGTCGTCGCCGCCGACCTGCGCGAGAGCTCGCTGCGCGAGATCCTCAACTACGGCCACACGTTCGGGCACGCCATCGAGCAGGTCGAGGGCTACACGTGGCGTCACGGCGAGGCGATCAGCGTCGGCATGGTGTACGTCGCCGAGCTGGCGCGGCTCACCGGCCACCTCACCGGACCGGAGGGCGACCACCTGGTCGCCCGCCACCGGGCAGTGCTCGGGTCGGTCGGCCTGCCGACGACCTACCGCGGCGACCGGTGGGAGTCGCTGCTCACGGCGATGCGCCGGGACAAGAAGTCCCGCGGGTCGACCCTGCGGTTCGTCGTGCTCGACGGGCTCGCCGTCCCCACGCGTCTGGTCGGCCCGTCCGACGCCGTCCTCGAGGAGGCGTACCGCCTCGTGTCGCGGGCCGGCGGTGCGGGGGCTCACTAGACTCCGGTCATGACGGCAACGGTCTTCGTCCTGTCCGGTCCCAACCTCAACCGGCTCGGCACCCGCGAGCCGGAGGTCTACGGCTCCGACACGCTGGACGACGTGCACGCCGCGGTCCAGCGCGAGGCGCGCGACCTCGGTCTCGTCGCCGACTGCCGGCAGACCAACCACGAGGGCGAGCTCATCGACTGGCTGCACGAGGCCGTCGACTCGGGCGCCGACGTCGTGCTCAACCCCGGTGCCTTCACGCACTACTCCTACGCGGTTCGCGACGCGTGCGCCATCGTCACGACGAGCGGACGCAGCCTCGTCGAGGTGCACCTGTCCAACCCCGCCGCGCGCGAGGAGTTCCGGCACACCTCGGTCGTCGCCGGCGTCGCCACCGGCACCGTGGCCGGCTTCGGCCTGCAGAGCTACCTGCTGGCGCTGCGCGCGCTGGTCTGAGCGAGCGCGTCGAGGTCCCGCACCGGACAGGTCGGTGTCGACGAACCGGGCTGCGGCCGAGGTCTGGTGCCGCTCCGAGGGGAGGCGCCCCCGCTCGCTACGTCAGTGCTCAGTCAGGGTGAGCAGTGACGTAGGGCCGAGCGACTGAGGGGTCCGGCAGAGGCCGGTCGACGAGCGAGGTCGGGGACAGGAACCCCTGAAGCAGCGGGTCGCCGAGGACGTCGGGCGACCGGCGGGCGACACCGGCCAGCAGGTCGGCGACCTGCACGCGGGGGTCGTCGCGGGAGTCGACGGTGACGAGTCCGGCCAGGGCGGAAGCGGATCCGTCCGCCGCGCCGGCGAGCACCTCCTGCAGACGGCGCAACCGGTCGGCCGTCAGGGCGCTCTGCTCGTCGTGGACGACCAGCACGCGACGTCGTCCGTCGCTCCAGAACAGCACCGTCTCGGCGAGCGCGGGCAGGAGCGGCTCGAGCGGCGGCGGCACCGACCGGTCGCCGTCGGCCAACCGGGTCGTCACCTCGATGACGCGCTCGCGCTCGACCGCCGCGAGGACGCCCATCGCCTCCGTCCGCCCCCGCTCGGCCTCGTCGCCGGTTGCGCTGAGCGCCCTGAGAAGCGCTTCGCGTGACACCAGGAAGGCGTCGAGGGAGGCCGCGTCCGGCGCGTGACGGGCCTTGGTCCGCACGACGTCGGAGAGGGCGCGGAGGAAGGCGGACCACGGTGCCCGGTGCGCCCGTCCGGCGCGGTAGAGCGCCAGCGACGCCCCCGGGTCGACCGCCGCCAGGCGGGTGCCCGCAGCGTACGACGGCTCGACGAGGAACAGGTCGACGACGCGGCTGACGAGGAACAGCTCCTTGTCGACGACGTGGACATGGGCGTGACCACGGAGCCGCTCGAGGAGCCACTCGAGGGCGGCCCGGGCGTCGGGCCCCCGGAGCAGCGGTCCGGACTTGACCTCGTCGAGCGACCACCTGACCCCCGCGTGCAGGGTGCGGACGACGTCGGCGGCCTCCGCGACGGGCAGGTCGACGCTGGCGTGGACGAACAGCGGCGTCGCGGCGTCGAGCAGGTTGGTGCCGGAGAAGCCGGACTCGTCGCAGGCGATCTCGACGACGTCGTCGCCCACCTCCCCGGTCGGGGGCAGGCCACCCTGGGGCGGCAGCCGCCGCTCGCTCACCACGCCCCCATGCTCGCCCGCAGGCGGCGGGAGCGCCATCGAATTGCCGTGCTCAGCCGGCCAGGGCGTCGGGGAGCGGCTCGGCGTGCACGACGGTGAGCGCCGAGACGGCGCGCGTCAGCACGACGTAGAGGCGCCGCAGCCCGGTCCGTCCGTCAGGCTCCGCGGCGGCGATGGCCGCCGGCTCGACGACCACCGTGCGGTCGAACTCGAGTCCCTTGGCGACGCCCGCCGGCACGACCTCGACCTGGTGGTCCTCGTCGTCGCCGTGGTCCCGGTCGAGCCGGCCGTGCGGGATGCCCGCGGAGGTGAGCGCGGCGGCGACGTCGGCGACCATGGCGTCGGGCGCGATGACGCCGACGGAGCCGGGCTCGGCGCTCGCCTCTCGCACGACCCGGGCCACGGCCGCCATGAGCTCGCCGGCCACGGGCACGACGTCGAGGCGCCCGGGGTTGGACCGCACGGACACCGGCGCACCGAGACCGGGCGCCATGGCGGGCAGCAGCCGGGCCGCGTAGTCGATGACGTGTGCCGGCACGCGGAACCCGCGGTCGAGCACGACGAGGTCGTGGGACTCCTTGCCGAGGTGGCGCATCGCGTCGGCCCACGACGAGGTGGCCCACGGCGTGGTTCCCTGGGCGATGTCGCCGAGCACCGTCGCCGACCCGGTGGAGCAGCGCCGACCGACGGCGCGCAGCTGCATGGGGGACAGGTCCTGCGCCTCATCGAGGACGACGTGCCCGAGGCTGGGCACTCGGTTCAGCAGGTCGCCGACCTCGTCGAGCAGGGCCATGTCCGCCCGGCTCCACCGCGCTGCGCCCTTCGTGCGGGCCGGCTTGTCCCACAGGAGCATCCGCTGCTCCTCGGCAGTGAGATCGTCCTCCGCAGCGGCAGCCAGTGCCTCCGGGTCGGACCAGAGCCGGTGCAGCACCGTCTGCGGGTCGAGGGCGGGCCACACCGACGCGACGTACTTCTTCACGGCGGGCGACTTCGCGACGGACTCCTGCACCCGGTCGTCGGGGGCGTCGCCATCGCGCTCCATCCTGAGCAGGACGTGGTGCGCGAGGCGCATCGGCAGCAGGTCGCGGGCCGCGGTGTACCGGACGCCGCGAGCGGCCAGCTCGTCGAGGATCTCCTGGACCTCGTACGCCGGCACGCGCCACTTGCGGACGCCGCGAGGCACGACGAGCGCCTCGGTGGCCCGCGCGACGGTCGACCACACGGCCCGGCGCAGCACCGCGGCCAGGCGCGCGTCACCCTTGAGCGTCGCGACCGTCGCGGGCTCGTCGACGCGGACCCGGCCGTGCTCGAGGAGGCTGTCGATGGTCGCGTGGCCGACGCGGACCTCACCGAGCGAGGGGAGGACCGCGCCGATGTGGTCCAGGAACGCGCGGTTGGGTCCGACGACGAGCACCCCGGATCGGTCGAGGCGCTCACGGAAGGAGTAGAGCAGCCACGCGGCGCGATGCAGCCCGACCGCGGTCTTGCCGGTGCCCGGGGCACCCTGCACACAGATCGTCGTCCCGACGTCGCTGCGCACGATCTCGTCCTGCTCCGGCTGGATCGTCGAGACGATGTCGCGCATCGGCCCGGTGCGGGGACGCTCGATCTCGGCCGCCAGCAGCGAGCCACCGGACGCGTCGTCCTGGGCCGCAGGCACCCCGAGGTGCTCGTCCTCGATCGCCGTGAGCCGGCCGTGGTCGACGCCGAACCGGCGACGCAGCACGACGTCCATCGGCTCCAGGTGCGACGCGCGGTAGAACGCCGTCGACACCGGCGCCCGCCAGTCCACGACGACCGGGTCGCCGGCCTCGTCGCTGACGTGCCGGCGCCCGACGTGGAACGACTCGGCCGGGGCATCCGCCGGCTCGAGGTCGATGCGGCCGAAGAAGAGCGTCGTGCGCGGGTCGTCCTGCAGCGAGGCGATGCGTCGGGCGAGGACGCGGGAGAGCACCTCGCCGCTGACGGCGTCGCTGGCCCGCGACGCGTCGAGCGCCTCGGCGGTCTCACGCATCCGGCCCAGCTCGGCCCGCGCCCGGTCGAGGAAGGCCTGCTCTCGTGCGAGCTCGTCGCTCAGGGTGTGGGTGGGCGCGGGCACGGCGAAGCCGCCTCTCTCGGGCCGGGACACGTCTGGGGGGACCGGCGAGCCTACACCTGCCCCGGCCCGCGCGGCACCGGCGATTCCGCGATCGGCGCGGGCCACGGCTAGACTTGCGCGGCAACTTCCACGACATCTAAGCGACCGGGTCCCGGCGCGCCCGCGGGGCGCCCACCGGCCGGCACACGAAAGCGGTTTCCAGCAGATGGCATCTACGAACGACCTGAAGAACGGCCTGGTGCTCAACCTCGAGGGGCAGCTCTGGTCCGTCGTCGAGTTCCAGCACGTCAAGCCGGGCAAGGGCCCCGCCTTCGTGCGCACCAAGCTCAAGAACGTCCTGTCGGGCAAGGTCGTCGACAAGACCTTCAACGCGGGTGTCAAGGTCGAGACGAGCAACGTCGACAAGCGGACGATGCAGTACCTGTACAAGGACGGCTCGGACTTCGTCTTCATGGACACCGACACCTACGACCAGCTCAACGTGTCGGAGACCACCGTCGGTGACGCCGCGAACTACCTCCTCGAGAACCAGAACGCCATCGTCGCCACGCACGAGGGCGCGCCGCTCTACGTCGAGCTGCCGGCGTCCGTCGTCCTCGAGATCACCCACACCGAGCCGGGCCTGCAGGGCGACCGCTCGACGGGTGGCACCAAGCCGGCCACGCTCGAGACCGGTGCGCAGATCAACGTGCCGCTCTTCCTCGAGACCGGCACGAAGGTCAAGGTCGACACCCGCGACGGGTCGTACCTCGGCCGCGTCAACGACTGATCGGACGCGGACCCACGTGGCTGCACGCACCAAGGCCCGGGCCCGGGCCCTCGACATCCTCTTCGAGGCCGACCAGCGCGGCGTCAACGCGGTGACCCTCCTCGAGGAGCGCCTCGCCGACCGCGACTCGCGGGCGGGCAACAACCCGTACACGGCCGACCTCGTCCGCGGTGTCGTCGGGCACTGGAAGGACATCAACGCGGCGCTCACCGACTACAGCCAGGGATGGACGATCGAGCGGATGCCGGCGGTCGACCGGGCGCTGCTGCGTCTGGGTGCGTGGGAGGTGCTCTGGAACGAGGAGATCCCCGACGGTGTCGCGATCTCCGAGGCGGTCGCGCTCGCCACTGAGCTGTCGACCGACGAGTCGCCGAGCTTCGTCAACGGCCTGCTCAGCCGTCTCGCCGAGGTCAAGGCCACGATCGTCTGACCCGGACGCCGCCGCGGGCCCCTAGGCCTCGCGGGTCGCGGCGGCGATGGCGAGCAGCTCGGCGGCGGCATCGCTCGGGCGCTGGCTCTGGTTCCACACCGCACGGATCGAGCGCGGCATGGTCAGGTCGACGACGGGCACGGCGACGAGACGCCCCGACCGCAGGTCGCCGCGGACCGCGAGCGCGGACAGGACGGCCGGGGTCCCGGTGGTGACGACGGCGTCGCGCACCGCCCCGGTCGAGGACAGCTCGAGCGCCGGCGCGACGTGGCCGGGGACGGCCCGCTCGTACGTGCGACGGGTTCCTGAGCCGGCCTCGCGCACGACGAGCGGCGTCGCGGCGAGCTCGCCGGCGGTGATGCCGCGTCGCCGCCTGGCCCACGGGTGGTCGCGCGGCACGACGACGACGAGGGCGTCGGAGGCGACGGTGCGCCGCGCCAGCCCGCGTGGCACGGTCGGGCCCTCGACGAACCCGAGGTCCACCTCGCCGGCCGTCACCGCTGCAACGACGTGCTCGGAGTTGGCCGGGACCACCTGCACCCGCACGCCGCCCGTGGAGGCGCGCAGGGCGCTGGCCCACCCGGGCAGGAGGCACTCGGACACGGTGTTGCTCGCCGCGACCCGCACGACGCTCTCGCCTGCGGTGCGCAGGCCCGTGACGCCGTGCTCCAGCGCGCGTGCGGCGTCGACGACGTCGCCGGCCCACGTGACGACGAGCTGCCCCGCGGCCGTGAGCTCGACGCCTCGGGAGGTGCGGGTGAAGACCGCGACACCGAGCACCCGTTCGGCCGCGCGGACCCGTGCGCTCATCGCCTGCTGGGTGACGCCGAGCTCAGCGGCGGCCGCGGAGATGCTGCCGCACCGCGCCACCGCGAGCAGGGCGAGCAGCGAGCCGGTCTCGGGCACGTGCCGCAGGTCGGAGGACATCCCGCCATCGTACGCGTCCACAAGTCCGACCTTGTGGGCTCACGCATCGGTGGCGCTTCCGAGCGGACGGTGCGGGCAGCGAGGGTGGACGCGTGCCGACCGCCCTCGCCGACCCTGCCGTCCATAGAACCGCGCGACCCGGTGCCGCGACCAAACCGCCGGCTGCCGGCGGGCCTCCCACGGCTGCGGTGGGGCTCCCACCCGCCGGGCCGGCCTGGTTCCCCGCGGTCATGGGAACCGGGATCCTCGCCACGCTCCTTGCCGCGTATGCCGACGGACCGGGCCCCGGCGACCGGCTGCACGACGCGGCGAGGGCCCTGACGGTCCTCGCGTGGCTGCTGCTCGTCACCGTGGGCGGCGGGTTCCTCGTTCGCGTGATCCGGCGGCCGGAGCGCCTGCGCGCGTCGCTCGCGACACCGACCGACCGCGCCCTCTGGGGAACCGTGGCCATGGGCGTCCTGGCCGTCGGCTCGGCGACGCTCACCGTGGCGCCGGGACGGACGTCCGCCCTGCTCGGCGCCGGCCTGTGGGTGGTGGGCACCGTCCTCGGCCTGGCCACGGCGCTCGGGTTCACCGCGACCCTGGTGCGAGGCGAGGCCGGCGAGCCGACACTCGTGTGGGGCCTTCCGGTCGTGCCTCCGATGGTCTCGGCGACCGCCGGGGCCGCCCTCGTGCCGCACGTGTCCACGGTTCCCGGTGCCGGGCTCGCCCTGCTCGGCGTGGCCACGGCCTGCTTCCCCGTCGCGCTCGCGCTCGGGGTCGTCGTCTTCACGCTCGGCTACGCCCACCACTGGCGCGTGGCGCCGGTTCCCCTGGCGGCGTCGGCCACGTCGTGGATCCCGCTCGGCATCGTCGGGCAGTCGGTGGGGGCGGCCCAGGCGCTCGCCGCTGCGGCGGGGCCGTGGCTCACGCCGGTGGCCGCGGCCGACCTGCGCTCGCTCGCCGTCGGCTACGGCGTCGTGGTCCTCGCGGCGGGTGTGCCGCTCGCCGGGTGGGCGGTGGCCGTCACCGCCCGCGGCTTCGCGGGCCGGATGCCGTTCTCGCCGGGCTGGTGGGCCCTGACGTTCCCCATCGGGACGGTGTCCCTCGGGCTGCACCATCTCGCCGGGTCGAGCCACCGGACCGGGTTCGCCGTCGCCGGTACGGTCGTCCTCGCCGTCCTCTGCGGCACGTGGAGCCTCTGCGCCCTCGCCTCGGCCCGGGCCGTTCTCACGGAGTGGCGGGGTATCGGGACCGGTCGCGCGGGACGCTAGACTCGCTGCCCGAAGACATCCTTTAACCACCGTCCCGTGAGGCGGGGAAGGAGGTCCAGCGGCTGTGACCTGCCCTGACCTGAGTGCGCCTGCAACCAGTCCGAGCACCCCTCCTGACGCGAGAGACGTCATGAGCGAGGGCGACATCTCCCGGGCGCTGCGGCGCATCGGCCACGAGATCCTCGAGCGCAACCGCGGCGCTGACAGGCTCGTCCTGCTCGGGATCCCTTCTCGCGGAGTGCCGCTCGCGAGGCGTCTCGCCGCCTGCATCGCCGACGTCGAGGGCGCCCCGGTCCCGGTCGGGGAGCTCGACATCACGCTCCACCGCGACGACCTCCGTCGCAACCCGGTCCGCACGGCGCACCGCTCCCGCATCCCCGACGGCGGCATCGACGACCGCGTCGTCGTCCTCGTCGACGACGTCCTCTACTCCGGTCGCACCATCCGCGCGGCCCTCGACGCCCTCTCCGAGCTCGGCCGGCCCCGCGCGGTGCGCCTGGCGGTCCTCGTCGACCGCGGCCACCGCGAGCTGCCGATCCGGGCCGACCACGTCGGCAAGAACCTGCCGACCTCGCGTGACGAGCGCGTCCACGTCCGCGTCGCCGAGCTCGACGGCGTCGACACCGTCAAGATCAGCGGGGGAGAGGCCCGATGACCCGCCACCTCATCTCCTCGGCCGACCTGACCCGTCGGGAGGTCGAGGACATCCTCGAGACCGCCGCGTCGATGCACGACCTGCAGCGTCGCGAGGTCAAGAAGGTGCCGACGCTGCGCGGCCGCACCGTCATCAACTTCTTCTTCGAGGACTCGACGCGCACCCGCAGCTCGTTCGAGATCGCGGGCAAGTGGATGTCGGCCGACACGATCAACCTGTCGGCCAAGGGCTCCTCGACGTCCAAGGGCGAGAGCCTGCGCGACACCGCGATGACCGTCGACGCCATGGCCGTCGACGCGCTCGTCATCCGCCACAACGCCTCGGGCGCGTGCCACCAGGTGGCCCAGTGGGTGCGGTGCAGCGTCATCAACGCCGGCGACGGCACCCACGAGCACCCGACGCAGGCCCTCCTCGACGCGTACACGCTGCGCCACCGGATGGGCGAGCTCGACGGCAGGCACGTCGCGATCGTCGGTGACCTGACGCACTCGCGGGTCTTCCGCAGCAACGTCATCACGCTCAAGACCCTCGGGGCCAAGGTCACCGTCGTCGCGCCGCCGACGCTCATGCCGAGCGGCATCGGGGCCTGGAGCGCTGCGGACGGGTTCGCCACGAGCTGGGACCTCGACGAGGTCCTCGAGGGCCGGGGCGAGCACGGCACGGTCGACGCCGTCATGATGCTCCGGGTCCAGCGCGAGCGGATGAGCGGCGGGTTCTTCCCGACGCCGCGGGAGTACACGGTCGGCTACGGCCTGACCCGGGACCGCCTCGACACGCTCGTGACCCGCAACCCGGATGTGCTCGTCCTGCACCCCGGACCGATGAACCGCGGCCTCGAGATCGCCCCCGAGGCCGCCGACGCGCCCCAGTCGGTCGTCCTCGACCAGGTCTCGGCCGGCGTCGCGGTCCGGATGGCCGTCCTCTACCACCTCCTCGCGGGCGAGGACACCGCGACCTGTCTCTTATACACATCTGACGCTGCCGACGACGGA
>NZ_JBPGXG010000010.1:0-51931 GCF_056755255.1 Monashia sp. HAY1-5C
CCTGCCGCCCCACCCTGCTCGACCTCTGCTCGACCTCTGCTCGACCTTTGCTCGACCCGCACGCCATGTGCACGACCGGCCCGCGCCACCTGGACGGGCCCAATGACCGAGAGGACCGGTGACAGTGAGCGCGACCGCGGGAGCGGCGTCCCTCAGCAAGCTCGGATTTGCCAAAGGGCAGATCATCCAGGAGTTCGGCTATGACGACGACGTCGACGACGACCTGCGGTTCGAGATCGAGGACGTCATCGGCACCGAGCTCGAGGACGAGGACTTCAACGACGGCGCCGACGGCGTCATCGTCTGGTACCGCGACGGCGACGAGGATCTCGTCGACCTCATGGTCGATGCCCTCACCAAGCTCTTCGACAAGGGGTTCGTCGTGCTCCTGACGCCCAAGGCGGGGCGGCCCGGGCACGCGGACGCCAGCGTCGTCGAGGAGGCGGCGTCGACGGCGGGCCTCGTCACGGGAGGGCAGGTCAACGTCGCGACGAACTGGACCGCCTCACGGCTCATGCCGCCGAAGGGCCCGCGCCGCTGAACGTCGGTGTCGGCGGCTGTGGCGTGCAGCCCCCGCTCGACCGGACGCCCACGCCTCCGACGGTGGCGAGGGGCTGTCGCGAGGGTGCTGCGTGGGCGTCCCCGACGAGGCGGGACGACGAGGTGGGACACTCGGTGGCATGACGAACGCGCCATCGCTCCACGCGTCCGCCCCCGTGGCCCCCGGCGACCTCGCCCCCGACTTCACGCTCGTCGACCAGTACGGGGTCGACATCAGCCTGTCCTCGGTGCGAGGCGTCAAGAACGCCGCCGTCGTGTTCTACCCGGCGGCGTTCTCGGGCATCTGCCGGGGCGAGCTGCGCGAGATCCGCGACGGCCTCGAGGACTTCCAGACCGACGACATCCAGGTGTTCGCCGTCTCCTGCGACTCGATGTACACGCTGCGCACGTGGGCCGACGCCGAGGGCCACTTCTTCCCGCTCCTGTCCGACTTCTGGCCGCACGGGGAGGTCGCGCGCCGCTACGGGGTCTTCAGCGAGGAGGACGGGTTCGCCCTGCGGGGGACGTTCCTGCTCGACCGCTCCGGCCGCGTCGTGTGGTCCGAGGTGCGCGGCATCGGCCAGGGCCGCGACTTCCGGGAGTACCGCAGGGCGGTCGCGGCGCTCCGCGCGACGGACACGTCCCGCGCGACGGACGCGTCCCGGGCGTCGGACACGTCCCGTGCGTCGGACACGTCGGGCGCCTCGGCCCGCTAGGCTGACGGCCGCCCGGCAGGACACCGTCCGCGTCGGGCGGGGGCCTGTAGCTCAGCTGGTAGAGCACCGCGTTTACACCGCGGGTGTCGTCGGTTCGATCCCGGCCGGGCCCACATGCTTGACGTGACGCTGCGCGACGTCGTCGCGATCCTCGAGTCGCTCTACCCGCCGGACACCGCCGCCGACTGGGACCGGGTCGGCCTCGTCACGGGCGACCTCGACCAGCCGGTGCGCACGATGATGTTCGCGCTCGACCCGACGCTCGCCGTCATCGACGAGGCCGTCGCGTGCGAGACCGACCTCCTCGTCACCCACCACCCCCTGCTGCTGCGCGGGGTCCACTCGGTGGCGACGACGACGGCCAAGGGTGCCTCGGTCACCGCGCTGCTCGCCGGTGGCGTGGCCCTCTACGTGGCCCACACGAACGCCGACGTCGCCGACCCGGGGGTGTCGACCGTGCTCGCCGACGCCCTCGGGCTGACGAGCCAGCGGCCCCTGACCCAGGTCGGCGGGCGCGATGCCGGACGCGTCGGCGAGCTGCCCGTCGCGCGGTCGCTGCGGGCGTTCGCCGAGTCCCTCGCCGACGTCCTGCCCCCGACCGCCGGGGGCGTGCGCGTCAGCGGCGACCCCGACGCCGTCGTGCACCGGGTCGCCGTCATGGGCGGCTCCGGGGACGACCAGTTCGACGCCGTCCGCGCCTCCGGCGCCGACGTGTACGTCACGGCCGACCTGCGTCATCACCCGGTGCTCGAGGCCCGCGAGGAGGCTCGCGACGGCGCCCCGTACCTCGTCGACGCCGGCCACTGGGCCACCGAGTCGCTGTGGCTGGCGAGCGCCCGCGAGCGGGTCCTCCGGGCGTTGGGGGAGGACCCGACCCCCGGTGCCGAACCGACTAGGGTCGTGGGCAGACTCTCGACTCTGCGCACCGAGCCGTGGACCTTCGTCGTCGGTGCCAACCGAGCCCACCCGGACGCGGGCCCCGCCCGCGACCGGACCGATCCCGGAGGTGCGTCCTGAAAGCCGACCCGTCCCGCCAGTGGCGCCTGCTCGACCTGCAGGCGATCGACACGCGCCTGGACCAGATCGCGCACGCCAAGGCCAACCTCCCGCAGCTGGCCGCCGTCGACGCGGCACGGCGGGAGGTCGGTGCCCTCCAGACCGAGGTCGTCAACGCGCGTACCGCGGCCGACGACGTCCAGCGCGAGCTGACCAAGTCCGAGCAGGACGTCCAGCTCGTGCGCGACCGGGCGGCCCGCAACCAGTCGCGGCTCGACGCCGGCCAGGGTTCGGCCAAGGACCTGCAGGCCCTCCAGCACGAGCTCACCTCCCTGGCGCGCCGCCAGGCCGAGCTCGAGGACGTCGAGATAGAGGTCATGGAGCGCGCCGAGTCCCTCGCGGCCCGCGTCACCGAGCTCGAGCGGCGGCACGCCGAGGTGGCCGAGGGGCTGGCACGGCTCGAGGCGGAGCGTGACGCGTCGCTGGCCGAGCTCGACGCGGAGGCGTCGAAGGTGGGAGGTGGGCGCGCCGACGTCGTGGCCGGTGTGGGCGACGACCTCGTCAGCCTCTACGAGAAGATCCGCGCCTCGAGCGGTGGCCTGGCGGCCGCCGCGATCTCGCACCGGCGGTGCGGTGGCTGCCGGCTCGAGCTCAACCGGGTCGACCTCGACCGCATCCGCAGCACCCCGCAGGATGAGGTCCTCCGCTGCGAGGAGTGCCGACGCATCATGGTGCGCACCGCCGAGTCGGGCCTGTGAGCCGATCGGTGAGCCGCCGGTGAGCGCGAGCTCCGGGCGCCGCCTCGTCGTCGAGGCCGACGGCGGGTCGCGGGGCAACCCCGGTGTCGCCGGCTACGGCGCCCTCGTCCGCGATGCCGAGACCGGCGCGGTCCTCGTCGAGCTGGCCGAGCCGCTGGGCAGGCAGAGCAACAACGTCGCCGAGTACTCCGGTCTCGTGGCCGGGCTGACGGCTGCCGCCGACCTGGCCAGCGGGCCGCGGGTCGTCGCGCGCATGGACTCCAAGCTCGTCGTCGAGCAGATGTCGGGTCGCTGGAAGATCAAGCACGAGGACATGCGCCGGCTCGCCCTCGAGGCCCGCGACGTCGTGAGGCGCATCGTCGACGCCGGTGGGTCGGTCGAGTTCGAGTGGGTGCCGCGTGAAAGGAACAAGGCCGCCGACGCGCTGAGCAACGAGGCGATGGACGGCAGGAGCGTCCGGCGCGTCCGCGCGACGGGCGGCGACGGCGCCGAGGACGCCCACGGACCGGAGGTCCTCGAGCACGCCGTCCACGCGGCCGAGGCGGTGGCCTCGTCCGCGGCTCCCGGGGCTGTGGTCGGCGCGGCGACGCGTCCGCTGCGGCTGCTGCTCGTCCAGGTGCCGCACGACGAGGGCGCGGAGCCGCGGGTCCTCCGGGCGGTGCAGCGGCTCGTCGGGGCCGACGCGCGTGTCGTCGGCTCGGCCGAGCCGACCGCGCGCCGCCTCGCCGAGGCGGTGGCGACCACCCTCGACGCGTCGGTCGCAGCGACCGCCGCCTGGGACGGCACCGCGCCGGGCGAGGGCGCCGACGCCCGGGTCCGTGAGGCCTACCGCGGGCTGGCGGCCGAGGGCGGCACCGTCGTCGCCGTCACCTCGCGCCGCGGTGTCCTCTCGGTGCTCGCGGAGGTCCTCGCCACACCGACGGAGCGGTTCTGGGCCCTGGCGACCGCGCCCGGCAGCCTCTCGGCGGTCGAGGTGTGGGAGGACGGCTCGGCGTCGGTGGCTTTCACCAATCGGACCGACCATCTCGCCTGACGGACCGCGTGCGATAGTCGGCGCATGAGCTATGCCGGTGACGTGACGCCCGAGCAGGCCTGGGCCGCACTGCGTGACGAGCCGGGGGCCGTGCTCGTCGACGTGCGGACCCGGGCCGAGTGGACCTACGTCGGGCTGCCCGACCTCGGCGAGCTCGACAAGGAGGTGCTCCGCGTGGAGTGGCAGCGCTTTCCCGACGGCCGGGTCAACGACGCCTTCACGAGCGAGCTCGAGGCGGCGGGGGTCGCCAAGGACCGCCCGGTGTACTTCCTGTGCCGCTCCGGTGTCCGCTCCGTCGCTGCGGCCGAGGCGGCGACCGCGGCCGGATGGAGCAGCTCCTACAACGTCCTCGAGGGCTTCGAGGGGCCGCACGACGACCAGCGCCACCGCGCTGTCTCGGGGTGGAAGGTCGCGGGCCTGCCGTGGGTGCAGGGATGAGCGAGATCACCGCGGGAGAGGTGCGCCAGGACTGGCGCCCGGACACCCTTGCGGTGCGAGGGGGCCTGTCCCGCAGCGGGTTCGAGGAGACCTCGGAGGGCCTGTTCCTGACCTCCGGCTTCGTGTACGACACCGCCGAGGACGCCGAGGCGGCGTTCAAGGGTGACGTCGACCGCTTCGTCTACTCCCGCTACGGCAACCCGACCGTGGCGATGTTCGAGGAGCGGCTGCGACAGATCGAGGGCGCCGAGGCGTGCTTCGCCACCGGGTCGGGGATGTCGGCGGTGTTCGTCGCGCTCGCGGCCCTGCTCGGCCGGGGCGACCGCGTCGTGTCCTCGCGGGCGCTGTTCGGCTCGTGCTTCGTCATCCTCGACGAGATCCTCCCACGGTGGGGTGTCGAGGCGGTCTTCGTCGACGGCCCCGACCTCGACCAGTGGCGGGAGGCGCTGTCCGAGCCGACGACGGCGGTCTTCTTCGAGACGCCGAGCAACCCCATGCAGGAGCTCGTCGACATCGCCGCCGTCAGCGAGCTGGCCCACGCGGCCGGTGCGCAGGTCGTCGTCGACAACGTCTTCGGCACGCCGGTCTTCAGCAAGCCGCTCGAGCACGGCGCGGACATCGTCGTGTACTCGGCGACCAAGCACATCGACGGCCAGGGCCGCGTGCTCGGCGGCGCGGTGCTCGGGCCGAAGGAGTTCATCGACGGCCCGGTGCAGAACCTCATGCGGCACACCGGACCGTCCATGTCGCCGTTCAACGCCTGGGTCCTCGTCAAGGGCCTGGAGACGATGTCGCTGCGGGTCGAGCGGATGGCCGACAGCGCCCTCGAGGTGGCCCGGTTCCTCGAGTCCCACCCGCGGGTGACGCGCGTCGTGCACCCCTTCCTCGAGTCGCACCCGCAGCACGAGCTCGCCAAGCGACAGATGCTCGCGGCGGGCACCGTCGTCACCTTCGAGATCGACGGCGGCAAGGACGAGGCCTTCGCGCTCATGAACGCGCTCGAGGTCATCGACATCTCGAACAACCTCGGCGACTCCAAGTCCCTCGTGACGCATCCGGCGACGACGACGCACCGGCGCCTCGCCCCGGAGGCGCGGGCCGCCGTGGGGATCACCGACGGTGTCCTGCGGGTCTCGGTCGGCCTCGAGGACGTCCGCGACCTCGTCGACGACCTGCGTCGCGCCCTGGGCTGAACCCCCGCGTGCCGGCTGCGGTTCCGCGTCCGGCCGACGGGAGCCTGCCGGGCCCCGGCTGGCGGGAGCTGGGCGGCGCCGCTCAGGCAGTGACGGCGAGCGTCAGTGTCGTGACCGCGACGACGACCACCGCGCACAGCAGGCCGGTGCGGGCCACCCGCCCTGCGTCGACGGCCAGCCCCGCCGAGCGGCACCGCTGGGCCCACAGCAGGGTGGCCACCGAGCCCCACAGGGTGACGATCGGGCCGGTGTTGACCCCGACGAGCAGCGCCGCGAGCCGGGCCGGGGAGTCGGCGACCGTGGGCTCGAGGGCGAGGTAGGCGGGAAGGTTGTTGATGCCGTTCCCGGCCAGCGCGCCCAGGCCGCTCACCCGGAGCAGGTCGGTGACGCCGGTGCCGGCCCCGACGAGCGTGCGCAGCCAGCCCTCGAGACCTGCGCGGAGAGCCGCGTCGACGACGACGAACAGGACGCAGATGCCCAGGACGGTCAGCCACGGCATCCGGATGCGGCGCAGCAGCTCCGGGGCGCGCCAGTACGTGGCGGCGAGGAGGAAGAGCGCAGCGGGCACCGAGGCGAGCGCGGGCTGGACGCCGGCGACGAACGCGACCGCGAGCACGCCGCACGTCCAGGCCGTCATGACCATGAGCAGGTGGTCGTGGGGCTGGGCCCGGGGCGGGGCCTCGTAGCGCAGCCGCAGCTCGCGCCGGTGCAGCAGCCACAGCACCGCCACGGTGGCCACGACGGCCGCGACCGACGGGGCGGCGAGCAGGCGCAGGTAGCCCCAGGTCGAGATGCCGAGGTGCGCGAACGGGTGCAACGACAGCAGGTTGGTCAGGTTGGAGACCGGCAGCAGCAGCGAGGCCGTGTTGGCCAGCCAGAGCGTCGTCATGGCGAAGGGCAGCGGCGGCGCCCCGACCTGCCGGGCGACGGTCACGGCCACCGGGGTCAGCAGCACCGCCGTCGTGTCGAGACTGAGCACGACGGTCGAGCAGACCGCGAGGACCACGACGAGCAGCCAGAGCACCTCGACCCGGCCCCGCGCCAGACGCGCGGCCCAGTGGGCGGCCTCGTCGAAGAGGCCGGCGAGGTCGCAGATCTCGGCGACGAGGGTGATGGCCACGAGGAAGACGAGGATGGGGGCCACCCGGTCGACGAGCTGCGCCAGGTCGAGCACGGCCTCAGTCCCTCGCCGTGGCGGCCAGCTGCCAGGCCTTTCCCGGGCGCTCGGGCCCGGTGAGGGTCACGGTGAAGCGCTCGGACAGGGCGTCGGCGAGGGCCTCGGGGGTGCGCGGCGCCTCCCGGCCGACCAGCTCGCGCGCGACGAGGCCGCGGGTGTGCTTGGCCATGTGGGACGCGCCGGGCACGGTGACGTGGACGGTGCGGCGGGCGACGTGGGCCGGCGGACGCCACATGGCGGCATAGGTCGTGGAGCGGCAGTCGACGACGAGACCGCGTTCACCCGCAGCCCGCTCGAGCACGGGCGCCAGGTGCGGGCGCCACACCCGGTCGAGCGCGCCGACGCCCGGCACGTCCGCGCAGACGTGGACGCGGTAGGCGGGGATGCGGTCGGTGAGGCGGACCGCGCCGAACAGCGCGGAGATGACCACGATGCTGCGGTTGGCGCGCCGTCGGGCCGCGGCGTCGAGGGTCGGCAGGTCGAGCGCCTTGTACAGGACCCCCGAGTACACGTCGGCGGCGACCCGGGCCGGCCCGGTGAGCAGCCGGGTGTTGCGCTCGACCTCCTCGACGAGGTTCGGGCTGACGCCGAGGACCTCGGGGGCGCCCGGCTCGGCGCTGACGGCGGCCACGGCGCGCACCGCGTCCTCGCGCAGCGGCGTCAGCTCGGGGAAGGACAGGGAGCCGAGGTCGAGCGGTCGCCCTCGCCGGGCGGGGGTCTTGCCCTCGGACGGGGGCAGGAGGATGAGCACGGGGGTCAGCCTAGGCACTGGCGCGAGAACGCGGCGCACCCTCCCACGGCGCGGGCCGGCGAGTCGGGAACCGACGAAAGTCCCTCGTGCGGCGACGCCGAACGAGCGAGCCGGCACCGCGCGTCGGGCCGCGTGCATAGGGTGGCGCCATGCCCTCGAGACACATCGTCTTCCGCCCGGCGCCGACGCCGGGTGACGTGGCGCAGGCCCTGACCACCCGCTTCGAGGAGATCCGCCGGGAGGCACAGCTGCCCGACAGGTTCCCGGCCGACGTCGTCGCCGAGGCCGCAGCCGCCGCCGGGAACGCGGCGCTGCCCGAGCGCGACGAGACCGCCGTCCCGTTCGTCACCATCGACCCGCCGGGGTCGATGGACCTCGACCAGGCCCTGCACCTCGAGCGCTCCGGCGATGGCTACCGCGTGCGCTACGCGATCGCCGACGTGCCGGCCTTCGTCCGCGCCGGGGGAGCGGTCGACGCGGAGGCTCGCCGACGCGGACAGACGGTGTACTGCCCCGACGAGCGCGTGCTGCTGCACCCCAAGGAGCTGAGCGAGGGCGCGGCGAGCCTGCTGCCGGACCAGGTCCGCCCCGCGTTCGTCTGGGACATCCGGCTCGACGCCGACGCAGAGAGCACCGCGGTCCAGGTCTTCCGGGCGATGGTGCGCAGCGTGCGTCGCCACCACTACGCCGAGGTGCAGGACGCCGTCGACGACGGCTCCGCCGACGAGGTCCTGATGCTGCTCAAGGAGGTGGGCGAGAAGCGGATCGCCTTGGAGCGCAACCGGGGCGGCGCGTCGCTGCCGATGCCGGAGCAGGAGGTCCGGGAGGACGGCTCCGGCGGGTTCACCGTGTCCTTCCGGCCGCTGCTGCCCTCCGAGGACTGGAACGCCCAGGTGTCGCTGCTGACCGGCATGGGTGCCGCCGAGCTCATGCTGCGCGGCAAGGTCGGCATCCTGCGAACCATGCCGCCGCCCGACGAGCGTGACCTCGAGCGCTTCCGGCGGCAGGCCGAGGCGGCCGGCGTCGCGTGGCCCGAGGGACTGTCGTACGGCGAGTTCCTGCGCACCCTCGACGGCACCGACCCGCGGCACCTCGCCCTCGTCCACGAGGCGACGACGCTGTTCCGCGGCGCCGGCTACACGCCGTTCGACGGCACCGTGCCGGCACAGGCGGGCCACGCCGCCGTCGCCGCCCCGTACGCCCACGTCACGGCGCCGCTGCGCCGGCTCGTCGACCGCTTCGGTCTCGTCGTGTGCGAGGCGCTCTCGGCCGGCACCGAGGTGCCCGCCTGGGCTCGCGACGCGCTCGCCACGCTGCCGGAGGTCATGGCGGCCTCGGACCGTCGGGCCAACCAGGTCGAGCGGGCCTGCACCGATGCCGTCGAGGCGGCCGAGCTGGCCGGGCACCTCGGTGAGGAGCTCGGCGCGGTGGTCCTCGCCGCGAACGGGCAGGCTGTCGTCGTCCAGCTCAGCGACCTCGCGGTCGTCGCCAAGGCCACCGGGGCGGCGCGTCCGGGGGACTCGGTGCGCGTCCGCGTCGACGCGGCCGACGTGTCGACGGGAACGGTCGGCCTCGCCGTCGTGTGACGCGTCGGCGCCGGCGTCGTCCCTCGAGGACGGGCCCTGTCCCGCTCCGCCGCGGTCAGCCGGTGAGTGCCGCCGCGTTCGCGGGCGCCGTTCCGTTCGGCGCGGGCTGGGTGCCCGTGCCGGTCGAGGGTGGCGTCGTGGCTGCCGGGGCTTCGGTCGTGGGCGGCGTGCCCGAGGGACCGCCGGTCGAGGCGTCCGGCGCGGTTGTCGGGCCCGGGGCGCCGGACGTGGAACCCGGCATCGGCGTCCCCGTCGGGCCGCCCGTCGGGGTCGGGGCGGTTGTCGCAGGAGTCGTCGGTGTGGTGCTGGGGTGGGTGGTGCCGGTGCTCGGGATGCCGGAACCGCTGGAGGCGGCCGAGCCGCCCCGGGAGGGACCCTCCACGAGGTGGGCCGCCCCACCTCGGCCGATCGTGGTCCCGGTGACCTGGGCCCCGGTCGTCAGCTGGACGCCGGTGAGGACGACGGCGGCGACGGCGAAGAGGGCCCCAGCCGTCGTGAGCAGGCGTCGGGTGCCGGTCCGGTCGGGCAGGCGCAGCCAGAGCGAGCTGCGTCGGGCCAGGGGGCCGCGGCCGTACGCGCGGCCGAGGGTGCCGCGGCCGTAGGCGCGGGCGAGGACGACTGCCTCGCGGGCACGCGCCATCGAGTTGGTGTAGAGGTTCGCAGCCACCGCGGTGACGACCGAACCGATCGCGGCGCCGGCGATCGTGCCCAGCAGGCCCAGGCGTGAACCGAGCGCGGCGGCGGTCGCTGCGGCCAGCGAGCCGCCGACGAGCTGGGTCAGCGACAGGTCCAGCAGGCGTGGACGAGGGGACGGGTCCTGGGTCCCGCTCGCCAGCGGTACCTCGACTGGTCGGTCCGCGAGCAGGGGCCGGGCCCGCTCCGGGATCGGTCGGGTGGGGGCTGATGGGGGAGAGGTCTGCGTCATCGTCCTGAGGGTGCAGGTTTCCGTATGGTCGTCACCCGTCCCCGTTGACGAGCCGGGGCGGCGCCGAACGTCGTCCCTCGCAGGGAGGACGAGCGACGAGCCGTCGTCGTTGACGTCCGGACGGGTTTGTGACCCGGGTCACAGGTCGGGTCGACGGCTCGTGCGGGTGGCCACGGGGCCCGCACTGCACACAAAAGGGGCGGCGCAACCGGTGACGGCAGCCCCCGCCCCGTCCTACGGTGGAGCAACAGTGGGACGTTGGGGAGAGGAGCCAGGTGGACGTCGCGGTCTCCGTCGAGGAGAGCAGCATCCGTGTCCGGCTGGCCGGTGAGGTCGACACGTACACGGTGCCCGACGCCCGGCTCGCGTTCGACTCGCTCGAGCTGGTGCCGGGGGCCACGGTCGTCGTCGACCTACGCGACGTGACGTTCCTCGACTCGTCGGGGCTCGGCGCCGTCATCGGCCTCCACCACCGGGCCAGGGCGGCTGGAGCCACGCTGCGGCTCGTCTGCTCCGGGGTGTCACTGCGCCTCGTGCGGCTGACCAACCTCGACCAGGTCATCGAGGTCGAAGAGGTCGACGAGGTCGACGAGGTCAGCGCCCCGCTCGAGCCCGAACCGTCTACCGAGGGCGGGGCGGTCGCGGCAGGTTGACGTGCAGGCGCACCGTGGTGCGCGCCGGCGTCGCCTCGATGTCGAGCCGGTCGGTCAGGGACTCGGCGATCCACAGGCCCCGGCCGCTCACCGCGAGGTGGTCGGCGTGTCGGACGCTCGGCGTCGAGCCCGTGCCGTCGCCGTCCTCGACCGTGAAGACCAGGCCCTCGCCGGTCGCGTCGATGCGAAGCCGGCCGTGGCCGCCGCCGTGGACGATGCTGTTGACGGCGACCTCGTGCACGGCGATCTCGGCGTCGCCGACGCGGTCGGGCACCCGCCCCACCGTGACCGTGCGGACCACCTCCCGAACCCGGCGCAGGTCGTCCGGGCCGAAGTCGAGGCAGGCCAGCTCGGCGTCGCCGTCCACGGTCGGCGTGGTCATCGTTCCATGGTGGCACTCCGTGGCCCATCTCGGGGACGACGACGCCCACCGACTGACAGGATGTGCCCATGACCGCGAGGGAGCCGGGCCCGAACAGGCACCCCGCCATTGCCGCGCGGCTCGCGGCCCTCGCGCGCACGGTGGCCCGTCTCGGGGCGGCCACGACGATGGACGACCTCACCGAGATCGTCACGGAGCGCGCCTCGGAGGTCATCGGGGCGACGCGCGCCGTGCTCGCGCTGCGCGACGGGCCGGACCTGCTGCGGACCGTGGGCACCCACGGGATGAGCGCGAGCCTGGTCCGGCAGTGGGCCGTCTTCGACCTCGACGCCCGGACGCCGATGACCGAGGCCGTGCGGCTGGGGCGCACGATCGTCACCGAGAGCCGCGCCGACATGGTCGCGCGCTACCCCGACCTCGACGACGACGGCACCGAGCGCTCCAGCGTCACGCTTCCCCTCCTGTCGCCCGCGACCGGCGAGGCGATCGGTGCGGTCGGGTTCCGGTTCGAGGGCCGGGTCGGGCCTCTGGAGCCGGAGGAGCTGTCGGTCCTCGGCGTCCTCGCGGAGATGTGCGCCCAGACGATCCGGCGGCTGCGTGCCGAGCAGCAGAGCGCGGCCCGCGCCGCCCAGCTCGAGTTCCTCGCCGACGCCTCGCAGGCGCTCGCCGGCAGCCTCGACTACCGCGAGACCCTGCGACAGGTCGCCTCGCTCGCCGTGCCCACCCACGCCGACTGGTGCTCGGTCCAGCTGCTGGACGACGGTGTCCTGCGCACGCTCGCCGTCGCGCACGTCGACCCCGAGAAGGTCGCGCTCGCCAAGGAGCTGGAGACGCGCTGGCCGCCGGACCTCAACCGCCCCGGGGGTGTCGCCGAGGTCGTCCGGTCCGGCACGAGCCTGCTCGTCGAGGCCGTCACCGACGAGATGCTCGTCGCGTCGGCGCGCGACGAGGAGCACCTGCGGATCGCGCGCGAGCTCGGGCTGCAGAGCGCGATGTCCGTGCCGTTGCTCGCCAAGGAGCGGGTGCTCGGCGTGCTGAGCTTCGTCGCGGCGGAGTCGGGTCGCAGGTACACGGCCGAGGACGTCTCGTTCGCGGAGGACCTCGCCCGCCGAGCCGCGCAGGCCATCGACAACGCCGACCTCTACTCCCAGACGCGTCGCGTGGCCGCCGTGCTGCAGGCGACACTACTGCCGCACCAGATGCCGGAGGTCGCCGGCTGGGGCTTCGGGGCGGTCTACCGGCAGGCCGGACGGACCGAGGTCGGTGGCGACTACTACGACGTCGCGGCACTCGAGGACCAGCGGCTCGTGGCCGTCGTCGGCGACGTCATGGGCCGCGGCGTCGATGCGGCGCTCGGTGGCTCGCGGATGCGCTCGGCCGTGCGGGTGCTGGCGACCCAGCACCCCGAGCCCGACGCGCTCGCCCGCGCCGTCGACCGGCTCATGGCCGTCGAGGCGCCGACGCCGATGGCCTCGGCCGTGTACGTGCTCTTCGACCCGGCCACCGACATGCTGTCGATGACCGTCGCCGGTCACCCGCCGCCGTTGCTCATCCGGCGCGGAGAGGGCCGCTACATCGAGGAGCACGGCTCGCCGGTGCACGGCCTCGGGACGGTGCCGCGCCCGGTCGTCAACCTGCCCTTCGGCATCGGTGACGTGCTCCTGCTCTACACGGACGGGCTCGTCGAGCGCCGCGGTGAGGCCATCGACGTCGGGCTGGGTCGGCTGCGCGACCTGGCCGAGCGGTGCTTTCGCGACGCCGGCCCGGACGCCGACCTCGACGCCGTCCTCGACGACCTCGTCGAAGCGGTCACCGACCCCGACCGCCACGACGACGTGGCCCTGGTCGGGTTTCGACGCGTCGCCTGAGGGGCGGGGCGGCGCCGGTGGGGGCCGGCCGCCTATGCTGGTCCGCGGATGAGTCGGCCAGGCGGTCGCGTCAGGGCCTCGGCCCTGCCGAGGAACGTCCGGGCTCCGAAGGGCAGGGTGGTGGCCAACAGCCACCCGGGGTGACCCGCGGGACAGTGCCACAGAGAACAGACCGCCGGAGGCCTCGGCCCCCGGCAAGGGTGAAACGGTGGTGTAAGAGACCACCAGCGCCCCAGGCGACTGGGGCGGCTCGGTAAACCCCACCCGGAGCAAGTCCAGACAGCGCACGATCGACGCCCTCGGGCGTCGGGAAGACCGGCCCGGTCGAGTGTGCGGGTAGGACGCTGGAACCGGTCAGCAATGGCCGGTCGAGATGGATGGCCGCCACCGCGGATGCCGGCAACGGCGTCGCGGGACAGAACCCGGCGTATCGGCCGACTCATCCACTTTCAGGCCTCTGACCTGCGGTTATGCCCGGAGGGCCCCTCGGCAGTCCGCAGATAGTCTGCAAGATTTCCGAAGACGAGGTCCACGGCGTCCCGCGTCCGGTCGCCAGAGTCGGGCCAGATATGGCTGTAGGTGTCGCGCGTTGTGACGGGCATTCGTCGCGGGTGTTTGGTCACGATCATTCTGACCGAGGGCTCCCGGTGCCCAGGTTCCACTCGCGGAGGTCGAGGCTCCAGCGTCTCAACGAGATCGAATTGTTCGTGCCAGCAGCTGAGTTGTGCTCGGGAGCGGGCCGAGCGACCCGCTCGCCCCCCCCGCTGGGACCAGAATGGATACATGACGTTCGTCGAGGTCGCGATCGCGGACCTGGCTCAAGAGCCGATTCGACAGAGTGATGCTCACCTCGATCTAGAACGCGTCGCGTTCTACGCGGATCACCTGGCCGACTCGGCGCCTGTCGTCGTCTACGACATAGAAGGCTGCCTGCTGCTGGCTGACGGTTATCACCGAGTAGCTGCGGCCCGACAACTCCGCAGAACGGTCATCTCGGCAGATGTACGAAAAGGCACCCGAGCTGATGCTTTGCGTTTCGCCGCGGACCTGGCGCGGCAGCAGCGCGGGCTTCCGAAGGAACAGATTCTCGCCGCCATCATGCGAAGGGCCGACGGCCGTACGGGATCTCAATGACATCGGGACGATCGCTCGGCTCGCCGCATGTGCGCGCGTTGCCGCGATACTGAACGCGTGAATCCCTCCGTGCTGAGTGCCTTGCTCGTGGTCCTGGCCGTCGGAGCCGCCAGCCTTTGGGTGCTGTCGGATGCCCGGTCACGGGTGAAGCTCGACCGACCCGTCGTCGCCAGGTTCGGTGATCTCACGGTTGATAGGCCGGAAGTGTGGGCGGCCCTATGCCTACTGGTGATGGTGCTGTTCTTGCCGCTTTACCTCGTGGCCCGCAGCGCCGAGTAACCCAGCACACTTTGCACGCCCTCTCATCGGCTACCTAGAGAGTGGGGCCAGGTTCTGGCCTGGCCGGGCCGGGGCTCAGGTGCCCGGGGTTTGTCGCTCGCACATCGGCTGCCCAGCGTCCGTTTGTGGCTCTCATTTGGCTTGCGCAGCCTCGGGCATCGCCAGGGCCGGGAGAGTCTCAAGAGAGGAATGCGCTGCCTGAAGTAGCGGTGCCCTCCCGGCAAGGGTGCCGGCTGCTGAGCTCTGGGAGACGATGCTTGCCAGCCGGCCGGCGGCATCCCACGTCTGCGTGGTGGTCGTCGGCCGCTGGGCGATGCTGGTCGGGTTCGCGTCCTTGTCGCGGCCGAGGGTGGTCGTGTTGCCGAGCCAGTCGCTGATCGTGGCCAGTTGCCCCGCGTCGTCGTAAGGGCGGGTGACCGTCTTGCCGTTCGGGTAGGTGAGCCTGGTCAACAGCCCGGACAGGTTCCAGCTGTAGCCGACGGTTCGTCCAGCCCTGGGCGTGGACGAAGTGATGCGGTCCAGGTCGTCATAGGTGAACGTGCTGGTTCCGGACCCATCAGTGCGACTCGTGACACGGCCCAGGACGTCATAGCTGTAGCTCTCCGCCGGCGTCGCTCCGTCGTCGTAGGAGACGCCGGTGAGCCTGTCGAGTGCGACCTAGGTGTTCGTAGTGACGCGCCCGGCAGGGTCGGTGACGGTGGTCAGGTTGTCGTTGCGGTCCCAGCTGTAACCGGTGACGCGTCCCAGCGGGTCGGTGCTGCTCGCAGGTCTACCGACCGGGTCGTACGTGTAGGTCGTCGCGTTGCCGCCCGCGTCGGTCCGGGACTTGAGCTTCCCGTCCTTGTCGTAGGCGAGAGCGACGGTAGAGGCGTCCGGCGCAGTCGTCGTCCTGACCAGGCCCGTCGTGGTGTAGGCGTAGGCCGTCGTGTGGCCCAGCTGGTCGATCGCGGCGGTGATCCGGCCGCTGTCGTCACGGGTGACAGAGGCGGTGTGCCCGAGCGAGTCCTCGACACCGGTGGCGCGCCCGGTCGCATCGTAGCTGTATGTCGTGGTGTTCCCGCGCGGGGACGTGGCCGTCAGCAGGCGGCCGGCGTCGTCGTAGGTGAACCGAGTCGTGTTGCCGGCGCCGTCGGTGATGCTCGCCAGGCGGTCGGTGCAACCGGTACGAGGTCGAGGGTACCTGCCGGTACCGGGTGCGTTGGTGCGGTCGGTGACCGTCGGTGAGGTCCTCGAGGTTCCGATCGGCGACTGTCGCGCGGTCGGGCCGGTGGCCCACCGCAAGCCGCCGACCGAGGCTTGACGGGAAACGCCGTTCACCGGCAGTCCTCGTGAATCCGAGCGCTGGACCGGAGCTCGCTCGGCGCTTCCCGGCGACACGTCTTGGTGCTGGTCGCAGTGCCCCCAAGCCCTTGTCAGCCGGCTGAGCCCGGCTGACAGCTGGCCGTTGTCGCTCGGCGAACCGTGGCGCGGCCGCGAGCACCGAAACCGGCTGGCGGGCCGGCGGCGCTTCATCAAGGTCCGCCGCGACCGACGTCGGTCGCGCCGTGGCGCCCGCGGGTAGGTGGTGAGTGCAGACGGACGTCTCACCACTTGTGGCCTTCGCTGCCGTGACCTCCCCTCCATATGAAGGAGCCCCGCGATGAGCGACACCCAGAGCCCGACCGGCTCAAGCTCGGCCGCCGTTACCAGTACCGAGGCACAGTCGCCGCTGGTGACGAAGCTGGGCAGAACCACCATCGCCGACACCGTGGTTGCCAAGATCGCCGGCATCGCGGCCAGTGAGGTGCCCGGCGTCCATGCCCTCGGTGGCGCCACGGCCCGGGCGGTCGGGGCCTTCCGTGAGCGGATGCCCGGTGGCCACGCCAGCCAATCGCAGGGCATCTCTGTGGAGGTGGGCGAGCGGCAGGCCGCCGTCGACGTCCAGCTCGTCGCCGACTACGGCGTGGCGGTGACCGACCTCGCACGGGCCATCCGTCGCAACGTGATCTCGGCGATCGAGCGGATGACCGGCCTCGAGGTGACGGAGGTCAACATCGACGTTCAGGACGTGTTCCTCGAGAGTGACACCGAGAGCTTGGACGAGGATCAGAGCAAGGGCGGCAAGCGCCGAGTCCAGTGATGGCGCACCCGGGCGGCACGGGAACGGGTCGGGAGGCGAAATGGCCACCTCCGATCCGGCGGGGTGATGTTCGGACGCGTGCCTGTTCGCGCATCTGTTCACGGCTTCGGCTCGACGCCTCACCCTTTCTTCCCGGGCCTGAAGCGTCGTGTGCCCAGTTGAGACCCAGCATCGGCGTGCGAGCGCAGCGCGAAGTGTCGGCTCCTGTCGGGCTGCGCGAGGGGTCCAAGCGTTCGACGAGGTGGGCGTCACGCGCGGTGTGCTGGCCCCCTCGGCGCGCCGGACGCTGCGCTCATCCCAAGTTGGCGACGAGCGGCAGTGCGGGGCGCCGCGGCGGCACCGCGGCGTTGGCGGCCTTGGCGCCGGCCGGCTTGGGACGGTTGGGCAGCGCGAGGCGGAAGACCTTGGCCCAGGCCTGGCCGACCTGCTTGGGCAGCGGGCCGGTCGTGTAGGGAAGGCCGTAGCGCTCGCAGATCTCGCGGACCTCGACGGCGACCTCGGCGTAGCGGTTGCTCGGCAGGTCGGGGAAGCAGTGGTGCTCGATCTGGTGGGACAGGTTGCCGGTCATGATGTGCATCAGCTTCGAGCCGGAGATGTTGGCCGATCCGAGCATCTGGCGGATGTACCAGTCGCCGCGCGTCTCGCCCTCGATCTCCTCCTCGGTGAAGGTGTCGACACCGTCGGGGAAGTGGCCGCAGAAGATGACCGAGTGCGCCCACACGTTGCGGATCGCGTTGGCCGTGAAGGTGCCGAGCAGCGCCTGCTTGCCGGAGCCGAACGGCACGGCGGCAAGCGGGGTGGCGGCGTAGTCCTTGGTGAACTGACGCACCACCTTGCGACCCATCGCCTTGAGGTCTCGCTTGAGGTCCTCCTTGGACTTCTCGCCGTCCTTGACGGCCTCGAGCTCGAGGTCGTAGATGGCGATGCCCCACTCGAAGAAGGGCGCCAGGACCATGTTGTAGAGCGGGTTGCCGAGGTTGCCGGGGTGCCACGGCTGGTCCTCGGCCATGCGCAGGGTGGAGTAGCCCACGTCCTTGTCCTTGCCCAGCACGTTGGTCCACGTGTGGTGCAGGTCGTTGTGGGTGTGCTTCCAGGCGGCGGCGGGGGTGACGAAGTCCCACTCCCACGTCGTGGAGTGGATGTCGGGGTCGCGCATCCAGTCCCACTGGCCGTGCAGGACGTTGTGGCCGATCTCCATGTTCTCGAGGATCTTGGCGACCGACAGCATGGCGGTGCCGGCAACGAAGGCGCTCTTCTTCTTCGAGAAGAGCAGCGTGGCCCGGCCTGCGACCTCGAGGGTGCGCTGGATGCGGATGACACGGCGGATGTAGGCCGCGTCCTTGGCCCCGCGCGTGGCGATGATGCGGTCGCGCACGGCGTCGAGCTCCTGGCCGAGACGCTCGACGTCGGCCTCGGACAGGTGCGCCGCGGCGCTCGGGCGCTTCAGGGGTCCTCCGGACGCCGCGAGGACGGGCTTACGGACCCGGATCGCCGGGGCGGTCTCGGCCGCGGCGGCCCCGGCGGCGCGGGTCGGCGCCGTCGTCTTCGGTCGGTTCATGGTGGCGGTCATCGGTGGTTCCCTTCCTAGATGTCCATGTGGACAGGTCCCGCGGCCGCGTTGACGCACGTCTGGATCAGGTCCTGAACTGGGTCATGACCTCCATTGTGGCCTCCAGGGCCCTTCCGAACTAGGGGGTGAGGCGTAGGCTCTCGCTGTCAGAACTGTTTCTCCACGACAAATTCTGGGATCAAGCCCTGTCGAACGCCACATCGAACCGACCATGGTTTGTTGCTCTCCGCGGAAGTGGCAACCTCGACCCCCGGTTGTGTGGCTCCGTCAGCCGACCCACGTAACGCCATACAAAGCTCGTCAGCCGATCGGCCACGGAACACGCCTGCTTCCCCGAACGGCGCGTCGAGCTGAAGGACATCCAGCTGCCCGACAGCATGAAGCGTGCGATGGCTCGCCAGGCGGAGGCGGAGCGGGAGAAGCGAGCCAAGATCATCAGCGCCGAGGGGGAGTCGCTCGCCGCGGCGGCGCTGGGCGACGCCTCCGACACGATGATGGCCCACCCTCTCGCCCTCCAGCTGCGCAACCTGCAGAGCCTCGTGGAGCTCGGCGTGGACAAGAACACCACAGTTGTGTTCCCGGCGCCCTTGATGAGCACCATCGCCGAGCTCGGCAGTTTCCTTGCCCACGAGGCGGCCGCAGCCGCGACGTCCGCGCCGTCGGAGCGGCCGCACCCACCTCCTCCCCGCCGTTCACCGGCAAGCCCCTCACGGAACCGGCTGCCCCGCAACCCACCCCGACGCGGAGCGGCGTCTGACGCCTTGCGGTTGGTGTGATGGCGGCTTCCGGCTCGGGCTGACAACGCTCCCTAGCCCCAGTCGCCCTGAAATCGGGTTGGGTAGTGCGTAGTCTGGCCAAGGCTGATCGCACCAGGGGTTGATCAACTGACCGGCCCGGATGGGCTGCTGGAGACGATCGCCAAGCAGATCCTTCAGGCCGCTCTCGAGGGAGAGATCAGGTGCGCGAGGACATTCCCTGCGGGATCACCTACGGGGTGACCGAGCACAGGCAGACTCGCCCAGCTTCGAGCACGCCCTGGGCCTTGGGAGGGAATCGCAGTCCGATCCGCCGCTGCCGACAGAATTCCGAGGATCGCTACGGCATCAGCCTGCAACGGCTGCCGTAGCGACAACTGTGCGGTCACTCGGGGCATCACCGAACGGCGCGCGAGCAACTCAGGCAGCGGCATCAGGCAGCGTCGACAGGCCCGCACCATTCACCGACTGGCGGCTCTGACGCCGGACACAATGGCGGCGGCGAGGAGTCCGAGGAGCAGCAGCAGCAGCACCACCGGGGCAAGGAGCAGGAGGAGCAGCACGACCAGCCCCGCGGCAAACCTGAGCGGGACACTGGCTCCCAACCACGCGCCCTTCATCGCCGCCCACACAGGGTTCTTTCCCAGCAGGTGTGCCTTCAGGCCTTCAAGGACGGCCCTCCCGGTCGCTCCTTGGGAGGCCACGTATTCCTCGATCTGGCAGATCCACTCATCGACCTTGTGCGACAGCTTGGCAGCCGCGGCCTGCAGTGCCGCTTCCGCGAGGCGTCCGAGGGCTGGGGCCAAGGCTGAGGACACGGAGGCGTGCTGGACCTTGTCACCTGCGACCTCTGATGTCATGCCACCATCCCTCAGTCCAGACGGTCCCCCAGCGGGATTCGCTGCCTTGGATCAGGCTAGCCAATCCGAAACAACTGTGAAGGCAGGCGAAGCTCCGATCTGGATAGGGCCTCACATCGGCACGGCCGATTAGCGCTTTGAGCGTGCGTCGCGTGTGAGGGTTCGCCGCAGGTGTCGCACGGATTGCGCCGCTCCAATCGCCCTCGTCCCCGGTAGTCCCTCGACCCCCGGTGCCGCCGTAGGTCAGCTCTGACGTGCAGGTGGGTATGTATGCCGCGGTGCGTCACCGTTTCGATCGAGCCGTGTCGACGTCGTTGCGCTGGGGCCGTGGGGATCAGACTTCTTCCGCCTGGTGCGCGAGCACGCGGACGTGTTCAGCGCCCTTCCGAGTGCGGTGCACGAAGGCGCGCTCCGGGCCTACATCGGGGGCGCCAGCCACGTCGGTCTCGCACCGGTCGTTATGCAGTCCCTGGTGGCCCCGTGGATCGACGGTCCGGGACAGGCCGCGTTCTACCGGCAGATCGCTCAGGCCGATCAGGCATACACCGACGAGATCGAGCATCTATACCCGGAGCTCGATGTACCGGTCCTTGTTGTCTGGGGAGAGGAGGACACCTGGATCCCTGTCGATCGTGCGCGTCGCCTCAGTGAACTCGTTCCCGGGGCCCAACTCAGGATCATCCAGGGTGCGGGGCATCTGATCCAGCTTGACCAGCCGGAAGCCCTCGCGACGACACTCACGTGTTGGCTCTTGGCACAGCTCTGACGCAGGCACTTTCGCACTTCGAACCGATGCATGGTCCGGCTCGCTCATCGGCACGAGCGATAGTCGGCGAGCGCCCGCAGGCGCCTTGGGGCGTCCCAGACGGATGGCGCTCGTGGTGGGTTGAGGGTCCGACGGGAGATCAAGGCCCGTTTGACAGGCGGCAACAGGTGTACAGCTGGACGGCTTGGCGTCCGATGTCGGCACCCTGACCCGAAAGAAGTTTCAGCTTTCCATCTCACTCGCATCACCGACCGTCTTGGCAAGGGCAGGCCGTAGTCTCAGTTCTAGTCTCATTCGGGTGGTGTCGGCGGCCTCGTTCGGCGACGTTCACGCGCCGCCCTCGCAAGCGTGCAGCGACATTCATGTTCGTTCCCGAACCTCTTGGCACAGACCTCGAAAGCGTGGGCGCGGACCAGCTCCACCCAGCGGTTAGACCCCAGTGCCCCTACAAACACGGTCGCCGTAACCGCGAAATGCTCAGTCCGCAAAAAGTCCGCAAGAAGTCCGAGAACCATCGCCGGGACCCATCACGGTCCACGCCGCCAACGTGCGTTTTCGCAGGTCAGAAGCTCGGGGCACCAACGGCAGCACGGCGGGAATCGCGCCTTGCAATGCCCGGCGTATCGGCCGACTCATCCACTTTCACGCCTCTGACCTGCGGTGACGTGTTGCGGACCCCTCACTGGTCCGCAAGCAGTCCGCAAACCTCGGAGGACTCCGTCGACGGAGGCGCGGTTCTTGCCGCGCCAGCCGGCTGGTCGACGGGCGGGAGAGGACTTGGAGTCCTGGTGGGTGACAGAGGAGCGGCCAGACGTCATGCCGCCACTCACCGCGATCGGCGTATCCATCGCATCCAGATGAACGCTCCTCGACACGACAAGTCACGCCCTTGGCGGCATGAGCGTGCAGATCTTCGGCTACCAGATCCAAGCCGCTTTCTCGACGCCGAGTTCGGGCCGAGCAGGTCGGACCAGCATCACCGACTCCGGGCCGGTCGCGGTGGGCCCGCCGATCGGAAAGGCCAAGCGGTTCTCACCCGAGTCGATGGCGACGTACTCCCCGTCCATGACGGTGAGGTCCTGCACCTCGTGCCCGATCAGCGACACTATGGAGGATGGTCCGACGTCCCGGCATCCGATCATTCCGAAGGGCTCGGTCATTCCGGTCAGGATCACGTCTCCCATGTGCACCTCGATGAAGTCGTGCAGGAAGGACACCCCCGTGATGTTCAAGCCGACGACTTCAGAACGGGCCGACTCCGCCGGATCGTTCGCGCCACTGCTTGTCATGACCGCAGTATCGGGCCTGCGTCCGTGCCGCGCTGATCATTACCGCTCCTCGGCACGATCGCGCCCGTCGCGGCTCCGTGAATGGGATTCAGGGCAGCCGCTTCGCTGCGGCGTCGGCTCTTCGAGCCCAGAAGACAAGCGATGCCCGTGCCACGACAAGGAGGATGGTAAGTCCACCGAGCCATAGAGCAACTATCCGCACGGCCTCATCCGCATCAGGATCTTCCAGCCAAATCGCCATGTCCGCATCGGCCATCGCGACGACTGCACCGTCGTCCGCATGGAGGACGTGCACCGCGAGAGGAGAGGCGTACCCGATGCTTGCGTTCGCAGGGAACCAACCGGTGCGGAAGTCGACCGGCGACCCGTCCTCCGTGGTCCTGTCCCGCGCCCAGTCAAGCAGCACAGCCTCGGCCTGACCGGACAGCCGGACGCGCACCTTCGTGCCCACGATGTCGCTGCCACCGCGTCCGCCGTAATGCTTCTCGAGGAACACCTCCGAGCCAGTCGCTATTTGTGCCACACCCTCACCCTGAAGGGCGGACGCATCAGCATAGGCAGACCGACCCTCTTGGCCCATCCAGGCGAAAGCTCCGGCGGCGCAAAGGACCACGATCGTCCAGACAGGCACCAAGCGCCGTCTCTTACTCCACCAGGCAGTCCATCCCTGTCGAGTCAGGTTCGTGGTGGCGGACATTCGCCCAGTATCGCCACACCTGACCGCAGAAGAGTTGCAGCTCAGCAGCCACGCGCTTCACGGCATGACAGTGCGTTCGGACCGGCGCGGACATGAGGTCTCTTCAGTGAGGGTCGTGCGTAGGTCTCCAGGTATTGACCGTCTCTCACCCAGTTAGTCACTCAGCGCCGGCCGCACTTCCGCGGCTGACTGGGGCTCATGAATCGGGTCGGACCGGCGAAGCCACTGCTCTGTGAGCACCAGCCCCGCCACCAAGCCGATGCCTGTGATGAGACCGGGCATCTGGGTAAAGACATCGCCGGTCACCGCTTGAAGTAATCCCGTCATCACGAAGAGCACCGCTGCCACGGTGAGTCGCTTCGTGAGATCGCGACGATCGACCAACTGCCAGATCGCTCCAAGCACCGCACCGGCCAGCGGCATGAGTCGGGCCCAGATTCCGTCGCCGAGGGGGACTTCCACGCTCTCAGACCCTGCCCAGTTGATGGAGGACAGGGCCAGGATCACAACGAAGAACCACGGCCAACGGCGACGAGTCATTCGTAAAGTATGGGTCACAGTGGACCTGGCTGAGCCGTAGATCCCGCGGGCTGACGGCGATGGGGTTCTTCAGAGGGATTGAGTGAAGTGCTGCAGCATGATCGGGCGTCCGCCCGAAGAGCGGCATGAGCGTGCTACCCCAGTGGGAACTTCCCGTCCGGACCTGATGGTGGAACTACGAATGCGGCGGTGCCTGGCGCGACGGTGCTCACCCGGAGATCGGAGAAGACCAACGTCAGGTTGTGTTCGTTAGTCTCGATGAGCACCTCGTGAAATGGGAGGCCGAGTCGCTCCGACCACTGCCGGGTTTCGTCAGACTCGGGCACCAGTTGCATGCCGGGGTACAAGGCCTGCCACTTGACGCCCCACACGTACCCCTCTGGTTCGCCAGACCGCAGCCATTCCTCGTAGTCAGTGAACTCATCACCGACCGAGCGCGGCCACACGTCCTGTCGGACCGCCGTCGTCGCCGTCGCGCGGACGCAGTGGGTGAATCGGTACCGAAGGTGCTCGGGTTCGACCCCCGTTCGGGGGTCAGAGGTCGCGTAGACGTAGACGTCGTAGTCCCGCGTGTAGTCCGCGAACGCGTGGAACAAGAGGGCCTGGTCGAACACGTCATCCAGCGCCCGTTTGATCCCCTCAGTGTCCACAGCGCGAGCATGACGCATGACCTCGCCCACCGCGCGCTCATCGGCACGACCGACGAGCGGCGTGACCGGGCCAGCGGAGCCGCCCTCAACGCGGCATGTCCGGTAAACGCCTCACGTTGATGAACGTGCGATCGTCGGGCCTAGGGCGATCGCACGGGCACGGGAATCTCGACGGGCGCGGGCCCTCGGCTCGCAGGATGTCAGGGCGAGCCTGCCTCCCAGCTGGTGAGGGTCTGGGACTGCCCGGCGCCCTGGACCGTGACCGTTCCCATGACGTCCGGGTTCTGTGACACGGCGACGAACGGGGTTCGTCCGCCGACCGGAGCCCCGTAGACCACGGTGAAGGAGTCGTTGGGGTCGGTCGAGGTCAGTTCGACCGATCCGGTGGAGACCCAGCCGACGGCGAGGTCCGGGGCCGACCCGGCGACGGCCCTGGCGTGCGGCTCGACTCCGACCTGGAGCGCGCCGGTGCTGTGCAGCGCCATGGGGCCGCTCCTGCGTCCGAAGCCGAAGCGGTCGCCGTCGCGCCACAGCAGCACGCTCAGGCGCGGGTTCACCGTCACCACGGCGGCATCGACGCCGCCGGCCCGGTCGGCGCGCAGCATGGCGCCGTCCCCGAGCCAGCTGATGCTCGTGCCCGCAACCTTCGTCCGGCTCCACAGCAGGCCGATGACCTGCGCCGGGTCGAGCTTTGGTGCCCGCTGCATGAAGAGGGTGCCGACTATCCTGCCGCTCACGGGGTCGCTCAGCTGGCCGGACTGTCCTTGGCCGGGGAAGAGGTCAGGGGCGGTGACCAGCTGCGTCATGACGATGCCGGAGGCGGGGCCCTGTTCGCCGGTCAGCGCATAACCGTAGACGACGTCCTTCTGTCCCGACTCCTCGGGCATGAGGAAGCTGGCCTGTCCGTTCGCGGTGGCCGTCCGTGCACGGGTGACCTTCTTGAGGATGGTGGGGCCGTCGGACACGGTCCAGGTCTCGAGAACCCGGCCTCCGGGGGTCGGCTCGACCGCGACCTCGACCCCGGGTCCCCGCTTGAGGCCGTCACCGTAGGTCGAGCCGGCCAGGTTCCCGCTTCCGACCGCAGCACTGGATCGGCTCGGGTCGCCGGCCGGCGGCAGCGCCCGGGTCTGGCCGGTGCCCAGCTGCACGGCCACGACCGCGACGGCGGCCGCCGCCACGCCGGTGCCCACGAGACGGCGTCGCCGCACCGCGCGGTGTCCCCGTTCGAGGACGAGCGCCGGATCGAGGCGCAGGTCGGGGGCGCTGGCAGCGGCCTGCAGGGCCGAGCGGACCTCGGCCTCGGGGGTTCTGGTCATCGCGCGCTCCTCTCGGTCGCTGAGCCGTCGACCCGGTGCTCGGCACCGTGTTCGGGTTCGGCCGGCGCGTCGGTCAAGCCGGCGCGCAGGGCCGCGAGGCCGCGCGAGGCGGCGCTCTTGACGGCACCCACGGAGATGCCGAGGGCCTCGGCGGTCGCCTTCTCGGACAGGTCGGTGTAGTACCGCAACACGACGACCCGGCGCTGCTGCTCCGGCAGGGTGGCAAGCAGCCGCACGACCAGGTCACGGTCATCGGACCCGCGCATCGGGTCGGCAGGGCGCGGCGACGGTTCGGGCATCGTGTCGGTGGGGCGCTCCAACCGCGTGGCCCGCCAGCGGTCGGTGCGGTGGTTGACGAGCACCCGGCGGGCGTAGGCCAGGCCCTCACCGTCGCGGACGCGACCCCAGGCCACATAGGTCTTGACGAGCGCCGCCTGTGTCAGCTCCTGTGCGTCGTGGGCATCGCCCGTCAGCAGCCAGGCGGTGCGCAGCAGCGACGGCCCGGCCTGCTCCATGAAGTGCGTGAAGGCCGCCTCGCGTTCGGCATCCCTGCGGCTCACCGTGCGCCCCCGTCGTGGTCCATGCTCGTTGATACGGACGAATCCGGTGAAAGGTTGCCACGCCGGCCGCGGCCCGCAGTGCATCGGGTGGCGCGCGCACCAAGTCAGGGGTGACGACGTCGGGCCGGCCGTGCCCGGCGGTTATCCACCTGGGCGGGTGCGTGGTGCAGAGCCGGGCGCCTGACCGCTCAACTCCGCTTGGGCGTGACGGTGCCCACTCGATGTGTGCATGTGCCGATCGAGTGGGCACCTCGACCGTGAACGTCAGCGGCTGCGCCTGATGATGATGACGCGCTCGTCGACCGGCTGCATCGGGCAGGGGCCCTCGGGTGACTCGCAGACGGCGATCCCGCCCCAGAACGTTGCCGCGCCGGTTTGGACACGTCCCCCTGGGACGGTCGCGCCGGCGCCCCAGCGGTGTTGAGCTCCATCGCAGATAAGCCCCTCGATGGTGTGCACGTCCGTCGGAGGGCGGTCGCGTAGCAGGAGCTGAAAGGACAGGCTGCCGATGCGGTCGCCGGCGCCGGTGCAGGCGTAGGTTCCGCTCAAGGCGACGAGGTCGGCATTGACGGTTGCGGTGCGGTCGATGCTGACCGTGCCGATGTCGTAGCCGGGGTCGCCACCGGCGTGGGCGGGCGACCCGGTGAGGACGGCCGTGGACACGGTAACGACGGCGCTTGCGAGAAGGCTGCGTGAGACGTTCATGGTGCGTTGATCCCCTTGCCTGGTGGACGCGCTGATCGAGTCCTGCCCATCAGTACGCGTGCGTCGACCGGATGGTTGTCACGCCAGGCAAACTGGCCACTCGCCTGTGGACTGCACCCTGAGCCACACCTGAGGCATGTAGTTCGTGTCATCCGGCCTGCGGGACGACGAAAGGCGTGGGCAGGATGCGACAACCTTTCTCGGGCCCGCGGTGGTCGGGATGGGTACCGGCGCCTGCCGGGCACGGGACCGGACAGGGGACACAGGTCATGGACCATGCGGAGCGTGAAGCCGACTTCACGGCGTACGTCAGGGCGCGTGAGCAGGTCCTCGCTCGCCTCGTGTACCTGCTCACCGGTGAGCGTGACGCGGCCGAGGACCTGCTGCAGAACACGCTCGCCAAGGGTGTACTGCCACTGGGCTCGGATCCAAGAGGCCGAGGCGCCCGACGCGTAAGTGCGCCGGATCATGGTCAACGAGAACAACTCCCGTGCCGGGGCGGTCGGTGCAGCTGGGAAGGGTTCGCTCTGGGATCCGCCCCGCAGGCGTGCGGGAGGCAAGAAGCGAGAGGGCACGAAGACACGTGAGTAAGAAGACGGCGAACTTCTTCTGTGACGGCGCTGCTCGAACGGGTGGCCGCTGCGGCCGAGGAGCTCGCGGCCTCGGCAGGCCCACAGCAACCTCTGGCGGCAGGAGTACAAGAGCATCGCCCGCGAGGCACGGGCCATGCTTCAGCAGGGTCCCAGTGAAGCCAAGGCAGCTTCCTGGGCTCGGAGCATCGGGCAGCCTCCCGCGTACACCAAGCCGAGCGACCGGCGCTTCGATCCCACCCCGGGTCGGTACGCCCTCGATCTGAGAGAGCGTTCTGGACGAGTTCTCATGCGTCTTGGGGAAGCTCGCGGGTGCTCGCGAGTGACTCAGCCGCGATTGCCTCCGAGGACACCTGCTGCCGACGTACCAATGGTGCTCGACGGATGGCGGGACCAGCAGCTGTCCCGCTCGAGGTGACACCGCCGGTCCGCCAACGGTGGAACCACGCGTCGCGGTTCATCCTCGGCCGTGCGGAGGGACGGATGGTCTTGTCTGCACGGCGGCGTCGCGATGCAGTTCGCCGAGTCAGCCGCCGAGCTTGCGCGCGCACGACCTGCCAGTGCTCCCAACACCGCTCAGGGTCGAAGTCGGCGTAGCCACGCTTCTCCGCCGTCGCCGCGGCCATCGGGACACTCCAGGTCTCGACCCGCGGCGGCCTACAACACAGGGACCGTGGCGCTCACCAAGGTGTGCGGCCCGCTGATCCGCTCCTTCCCCAACGCCTGAGTCCGGTATAGGAGTTGCGGCTTGCGGCAATTCCAGACGTGGTTCGAGACCGAGCGCTTCACGGCAACGTCTGAGGAGCCCCGGCCGTGGCTAGCATCTGGCGGTGACTACTTCAGCGGACGATCTTGTTAACGCTTACCTTCACGCACTCAACACCGCAGATGCAGACCTTGCCGTCAGCCTGTTCGCTGAGGATGCCGTCGTTCACTCCCCGCTCTACGGTCCTCAACTTGCCAAGGACTTCTACCCAGCCCTTTTCGCTGACACAAGCCAAGCGAAGCTCGACCTCAAGTCCGTCATGACCGGCACAGACACGTCCGGTGCGACGACGGTGAGCTTCTGGTTCCACTTCGACTGGCGACTGCCCTCCGGAGCAGCCGCACCCTTCGACGTCGTGGACGTCGCAACGCTCGGGCCCGACGATCGCATCCAGAGCCTGCACATCATCTACGACACTGTCGACGTCCGGCCCGCTTTCGAGGCTGAGGTCGGGCACCCCTCGTGGCGAGAGCCGCGTTCTGACACACCCTGAACGGAGTCCCGCTCGTAGGCACGTCCGCTCGGCGGCAGATGCGGACGCTCGTCGGTCTCTCTCAAACTCTTGCCATGGCCGACCTCGCCGGGCCACCGGTCCTTGTCGTCGACTACCGTTTTGGTGCTGTATCACCCCGCACGTCATCGTGGAGATGGAAGAGCCTTAATGCACAGAAGCCGCGTGTATGCCGTTCTGATCGACACACCCGAAAACGAGGCTGCCCAGGCCGCGGACTTCTGGTCGGCAGCTCTCGGCGTCACTGCCCGACCGTTTCCGCCGGCGCCGCAGTTCACGACCCTCCATCAGGCCCTGCCAGGGCTCGTCACGGCCGTCCAAGCGGTCGACGACGCACCACGTATCCACCTTGACATCGAGACCGACGACGTCGACGCGGAAACCGCACGCTTGATCGCCTTGGGTGCTGAGCAGGTCTCGCAGTGGCAGGAGTGCCACGTGCTGCGAGTGCCCGGCGGTCATCTGGTGTGTGTGCTACCGGTCGAAAGCGACCCCGCCGATTTCCGAGCACGGGCCAACATCTGGCCCTGACGATGTGGTGCGGGTCCCTTGAACGGCGAGCCCTGCGACCGGTCCAGACACTCCACGTGGCGGGCCGACGCCGTGGGTTTTAGCCACCCGACGGAGACGGGCCAGGCGGTAGCACGGTATCGCCCCCGCGCTGCTCCTCGGCTCGCGTCCAAGCAGAATCCGGATCGCAGCGGGAAGGTGCGACCGACGCCCAGCCGTGTCGGCCAGCGTCCGGTACTGCGAGCCCCCAGCCAGAGCCAGCGCCAACGAGGCCCGCGATCACGGCCGGCTGGGACGCGAGCTTCCTCTTGGCGTCGGGGCGCCTGGGCGCCGCGAACCGTTCCATCCGGGCGCTGTGCTGCGCTGAAGACCCATAGGGCACGTCTCGGACCGGCGTCCTCTTTAACTCTCCTCGGCATGACAGGAAGAATGCTTCCCCCCGCAGACGAATGCAGGGTATGGGCGGAAAGTGCGTCTGCTCTCCGTGACCTGCGACGGCGCCGACCGGATCGTGGTGATGCTTTCGGCGGCCTCCCCCCGGTGCGTCACCTGACGGCTGCCCTCGCGCATTGGTGACACGGGGGGCGTAAGCACACTCGAGTAGGTGGTCACCGTTACCACCGTCGTCCTTCCTTGCATTGGTCGGTGGGACCTCAAGGCGCCGTCGCCTCGGTCCGCAAAGAGTCCGCAACAGATCCGAATATGGCAGCACCTTCAACATGGCCAACTTCGCGTTTCTGCACGTCAGCGCCCCTGGGCACTACCCGCAGCGTGTGGCACGCTGCCGCTGGCAATACCCGGCGTATGGGCCGACTCATCCACTTCAGGCCTCTGACGTGCGGTTGTGTTTGAGGCCCCTCATTGGTCCGCAAATGGTCCGCAAGATTTCGGAGCAGTGGGGCGGTGCTCAGGCTAGGAAGTGGGTGAGCCAAAGCGGATCACGTTGCCGTCTGGGTCTACGAGGACGCCCTCGTGCTGCCCCCACTCGGTGTCTTGGGGATGGCGCACGTCGGCACCAGCCGATTCCCAGACGGCTGCCACGTGGTCGGCATCCTCGACGAAGAGGTACGCGGCGCTGGCCCGCCGCTCCCCATCGGGGACGACGCCGAGGTGGAGTTAGATGCCGCCCCGCGAGGCGAATCCGTAGCCTCCGCCTCGATAGGCCCGGACCGCGAAGCCGAGCCGCTCGTAGAAGTCCATGGCCGCGGCGAGGTCGCGCACAGCGAAGATCGGCGCTATCCGCTCCATCATGAAGCCTCGCATTCTGCCGAGGGCGGCGGAAGAGCTCGGTCTGCGGCAGATGAGGACATGTGACCTTCAGTTGGCTGCGTTGAGACCACGCTCCATGAAGAGCCAGTGTGACTTGTACTCCTCGGGGATCTCGCTCTCGGGGTAGGGATCGACGTCGGTGAAGCCGCTGGCGCGGTACAGGCGATGGGCAGCGGTCATGAAGTCCGGGCTGTCGAGGAGGACGCGCCGATACCCCGCGTTTCGCGCTTCGTTGATCAGTCGGTCGAGCATGGCGCGACCCAAGCCGCCGCGACGGTGCGACGGGTCGACGTACATGCGCTTGATCTCCGCGATCTCGGGCCCGATGCGTTGTATACAGGCGATGCCGATCGCGACCTCGGTTTCATTGAACGCCAGTAGCAGCCGACCGTCGGGTCGCTGGAACCGTGCGACGGTGAGCAGGTCGTGCTCAACAGCTTCCCGGACCGGCAGCCTGAAGCCGTACCTTCTCTCGAGCTCGTCGTTGCCCCACGTGAGGTAGGCCAGCCACAGACGCTCGACGGCGTCCCGATCCTCGGGAAGCTGAGCCTCTCGGATGTCAGCCATTCTCGGATCGTAGCCATCGGTAGAAGGTCGGACGGACCATCAGTGATGCCCGACCCCTGGACCTGGCCCCCTTGAAGACAGGCGTGGATCGACGCGATCTCAGACGAGAAGGGTCTGCCAGCCGTGGCGCGCACGATCCGGCACGCGCTCGTGCGAGTAGGTCGACCTCAGGGCTGCGGAGACGATGGCAGGGTCAGTGGGCTGGACGCCAGGAAACGTTGATCCGGTGGCGGCGTTCCGTCTGCGGCCGATGAGCGCGTTGCTCAGGAGGCCGTCATGGCTCGTCGACGTTCGGCGTTGGTGAGGATGTCGACGTTGTCGGTTCGTTGGTCGATGCTGCCGAGGCCGACCGTGAGGGCTTGCACCACCGGGTCGTCCATGGCGTCGATCAGCGCCGGGACCAGCAGCGGGTTGACGTGCAGATACGGCCGGTCCCAGAACGGCACCAGCGCGGGTGTGCGCGACGGCAGACCGGCCTGGACCTGAAGGGTCGCCAGGCGCTCGAGTACTGCACGAAGGGCTTCACCGCGGGCCGTCCAGTGATCAGCGGCCAGCGCCGCGTGGAGGTCGGCTTGGATGGCCTGCCCGATCGGGAGCCTGGCGAACAGGGCGCCGCGCCACTTCGAGTAGGGCGCCCAGGTGCGGGACAACGAGAAAGCCAGGTGCATGGTGACCTCGACAAGCCGCGCCGCGATCGTCCGCGAACCGAGCTCGTCACCGCGGTCAGCTGCCCGTCCCATGAGGGAAGCTCCTGGTCAAGACGTCGCCAGTCCGTGGCGACGACGTAGCGCCACAGATCGTCGGGGTACCAGCTCAGCGCCTGCCGCAGCCGGGTCAACGCTCCGGGGCGGTCTGCGAAGACGGCGCCGAACACCAGCTCCAACGCCGCTTGTCCCGACACGGAGAGCCAGTCGGACGGGTGGGTCTCACCGGTCGGGTCGAAGCCCAGCCGGTCCCGGGCGAGGCGCTTGACGGTGGTGACCTCGACACCGTGCCGCGTGCTCGACTCACCCGAGAAGACGAACCGGGTCGGCTGCCCCGCGAAGGCGTCGGGGAGGTGCTCATCGAGCGCACGCATGACGCCCACGATGGCCTTGTCGTCGACGAACAGCTGGAGCCGCAAACCCCAGTCATGATCCTGCGACATGGCATCGTCCAACCCAAGGACCTCCGAGCCGGTGCCGATCCGCGCTGCCGCGTACTGGACGTCTGGACACCAGCGGGCAAGCAGCGGCGCGACCACTTCCCGGAAGTAGGCGCGTGCAAGCGGGAGCCCCCGAACGCGGTCGGTTGAATCGGGTCCGGGCATGCACTCGACCGTAGCGACCCGGACGGAACCAACACGCGTTCCCGACCGACCGGTCTCGCACGCGACCGCGTCACCCCTTCTCACCCCCCGGCGTCTGAGTGGGCACCGCGGGTCTGGCGCGGCAGGTCGGCACGCGCATCCGCGGCTGCGTGACAGCTCAGACGGCGAAGACGTCTCCGAGGTGCACCGGCTGCAGGGCGCGGGCCCGGATGATCTCGACGAGCTGCCCGTAGACCTTCGTCACCGGTAGGTGGTTCGCGTGCCCGATCACGATGTGACCGGGCAGCAGCCACTGCTTGGCACTGGCCACGATGGCCTGCGGTTTCTGCACGGTCGAGTCACCCAGGTCGCCGAGCCACATGGTCACGGCGGGATAGCCCAGGTCGGCCAGCTGCGCGTCGAGCGCGTGGTCGTGGGACCCGTAGGGCGGTCGCATGAAAGGTCGACCGAGCGTCCCGTAGGTCCGGTGGAGGAAGGACTCGTTGCGCCTCACCTGGTCGGCGACCTCGGCGGGGGAGAGCCGTAGCAGGTCGTGGTGCGACCACGTGTGGTTCGCGATGAAGATCTGGTTGTCGTCGTGGAGCGGGCGCAGCAGGTCGGCGTGGCTCGTCCAGCCCGAGTTGACCCCGTTGCAGAAGAACGTCAGGCGCAGCCCGGTGTCGCGGGCCAGCTTCGCGTAGCCCTCGATGACGGCTTCGTTGGTGCCGTCGTCGACCGTGAGGGCGACCGTCTTGGTGTGGCCGGGGAGCCGGAAGAGCGTTCCGTGCGGCAGGGGAGCCTTGGCCAGTCCCGTCGGTGGTGTGAACCGCGCGCCCGACCCGGCCGCCCCGTCGGCGGCCTCCGGGGACTGCCCCGGCATTGCAGCGGCGCCACAGCCGGCGAGGCCGGTGGCCACGGCTGCGGCGACGGAGGCGAGGAAGGTCCGACGATCCATCTTCTCGACGGTAAGCCGTGTGCCTGAAGATGCCCGATGACGCGCCGGGGAGCCGGCCTACCTCACCCACAGCTGGTCTGAAGGCCTCGTTGCACCATGGTCGGACGTCGTCCGAGAAGCGGCATGGAGGGGTCGCGCCACGCTTGGACCCGGGGCCCTCGGCCAACATGCGCGACACCGGTGCCCAGGGCATGACGTGTTCAGCCTCGATGCGGACGAGGGTCAACTGGATGATGATGAAGGTCCAGCCCCGCTCAGGACCGGCTCCGGCTGAGGTGGTCGACGTCCGGTCGCGCCGACGGGGTGCTGGTCGCGCGCCGGCAGCGCGGCGCCCGTGTCGAGCTCCACACGGTCTTCTTGAGCGGTGACGCCTTTGGCGAGGTTGCGGTGTCAGCCGTCGCGATCTCGGCGGGCGGCCTTCTGTGCGTTCCGGTCGCCGACGACGATCGTGGCCACGAGCACCCCGCCGGCGATCGCCGCGAGCAGGAAGAAGATCATTGCTATCGCGGGGTAGCCGAATATCGTGCTCGGCGTCCGAACCTGCATCATCAGGGCTGCACCCACAACGATGGCCGCGAGGATGATGCCCATCGTCAGGCGGTTTGCCAACCGCTGCAGGACCGACAGGAAACGCACCTCGTCGATGGTCTTGACACGCAGGGCCAGCTCGCCGTCGGAGAGGGCATCCAGGATGCGGTTCGCCCGCCTCGGCAGCTGAGCGGCGAAGTCCTTGGCTTCGATCGCCGAGGAGAGCACCCCCGACAGCGAGAGCGACAGTCCGCCGCGCAGGATCTCCTCGATGTTGTCCTGGATCGCCTCTGTCGGGTCGAAGTCGGGGTCGAGATGCTTGGTGACCTGGTCGAGATTGAGCAGCGTCTTGCCGACCATGGCCATCTCCGCCGGCGGTCGGAGCCCGTGAACCCCGGAGAGGCGTGACAGCTCGACCAGGACCGTGCCGACCTCCACCTCGCCGTGGAGGGCCACTGCGCTCGACACCAGGTGCGACACGTCATCGCGGAACCGCCCCGCGTCGTAGCCCGCGAGAGGATGCCCCATCTCCGCCAGGACGAGGGCGGCCTCCTCCCCGTCGCCCTCGCTGAGGGCCAGCAGCAGCTTGACGATCTTGCCCTGCACCCTTCTCGGCACCGTGGCGACCATCCCGAAGTCGATGAGGGCGAGCCGTCCGTCCTCGGTCAGCAGCACGTTTCCGGGGTGGGGATCCGCGTGGAGCGTGCCGTCGACGAGGATCATCCGCAGGTAAGCGCTGAACAGTTCCTCGACGAGTGGGCGTCGGTCGGCCTCGAGGAGCCCGAACGGGCCGACGTCGGTGACCGACTTCCCGGTGACGCGGTCCATCGTGAGGACCTTGGAGGTCGACAGGTCCGGGATCGGCTGCGGGACGAGCAGGTGCTCATAGCCCTGGGTCAGCTCCCCGAAACGAACGAGGTTGGCCGACTCGCGCCGGTAGTCGAGCTCGTCCGCCAGCGAGCGTCGGAAGTGCGCGAGCAGCGAGGCGACCCCGAAGCGCCGACCGACGTCGGTGTGTCTGTCGACCTTCTCAGCCAGACCAGCGAGGACCTCCATGTCGTCGCGGACGAGCTCACGCACGCCGGGCCGCTGGACCTTGACGACGACCTCGCGGCCGTTGCGCGTGACGGCCCGATGAACCTGCGCCAACGACGCCGCGGCCAGGGGGGTGTCGACGAACTCGGAGAAAAGGCTCTTGACCGGCGCTCCCAGCTCGGCCTCGATGATCTCCCGGACCTCCGTGACGGGGAACGGCTCGACCTTGTCCTGCAGCCGGGTGAGCGCCTGCGTGTACGGCGCGGGGAGCAGGTCGACTCGCGTCGAAAGCAGCTGCCCGAGCTTGATGTAGGTCGGGCCCATCCGCTCGAGATCTTCGACGAGCTGGTTCGGCCCCTCTCCGTCGAGGACGGGGTCTGCGTCCTCCGTGAGAAACTCGTCGGCCTCGGCGCCCGCCAGCAGGTCGGAGCGCCCATGCCGGATCAGTAGCCGGATGAGGTCGACATACCTGCTGCGGTGAGCTTGATCCATGGACCTGACCCTATAGACGAGGCGCATTGCGGGGTTGGGGCATCGGCATGGGTTGATTCGCGAGCATCTGAGTGAGGCCGTTGGTTTCAAGCGCCGGGGGCGCGGGTGCCGTGCCAGTCCGCAGCCGGGAGCGCCAGTCACTACCTGCAGCCTGTCGCCCGCTGCCGCTGGCAATCCCCGGCGCATCGGCCGGACTCATCCACCTTCAGGCGTCTGCCCTGCGGTGATGTGTTCCAGCCCCTCGTCGGCCGCGGTCGGCTTCGGGAACGGGCATGGTCCGCAGGTGCACCCGCGGTCACCAGGGCACAGGTCCGGCGTCGTCGTGGAACTGGCCGGTCGGTGCGCCGTCGGGCAGGGTCGCGAGCCGAATCGCGATGGCCGCTCCCTGGTGCGGGGTCCGGTCACCGGTGAAGCCGGTGAAGTCGGTGGCGGTCAGCCCGGGACAGCCGCAGTTGACCAGGATGTTCGTGTCGGTCAGTTCCTTGGCGTACTGGATGGTGACGGCGTTGAGGAACGTCTTGGAGGCCAGGTAGGCAGCAGGGACTGGGCCCATGTCGATGCCGGGCGTGGTTTGCAGGGCAAGCGAGCCGACGCTGCTGGACATGTTGACGATGCGCGGTGAGGCTGAGGCGCGCAGCATCGGCAGCATCGCGTTGGTCACCCGAATGACGCCGATCACGTTGGTTTCCACGATCGCTCGTACGGTCGCTGGATCGACGGTGGTCAGTGTCTGCGGCGCGTCACCGGCGAGGCCGTTGACCGCGGCATTGTTCACCAGGACGTCGAGCCCTCCGGCCCGATCGGCGAGGAGCTCGGCCGCCGCGGCCACACTGTTGTCGTCGGTGACGTCGAGAGGCACGCCGAACGCATCTGTTCCGGCATCACGCAGCTTGTCCACGGCAGTCTCGCGGCGTTGTCGATCCCTCGCACCCACGCCGACTCGCCAGCCGAGGGCACCCAGGCCCGCGGCGATCTCGTAGCCGATTCCCTTGTTCGCGCCGGTCACCAACGCGATCGTCTGTTCCTTCACATCGGGGATCCTGCTGGCACGCCGGGCAGGGTGTCCAAGACTGATTCGGTGGGCCGCGATACCGCACAGGTATCGATCCTGGTCAGCGCCGATAGGCTCACCTGGTGGAGACACGGGAACTGCGATACTTCGTCGCCGTCGCCGAGGAGCTGCACTTCGGGCGGGCGGCACAACGGCTGGCCATGGCGCAGCCACCCCTGTCGCGGGCGATCCAGCAGCTCGAACGACGGCTCGGGGTCGTCCTGCTGAACCGCACACCGCGCGCCATCACCTTGACCGAGGCCGGCTCAGTGCTCCTACGGGAGGCCCGGACCGCGCTCGACGCGGTCGAAGCCGCCGAACACCGCACCCGCCGCGCAGCGGCCGACCAGCCACGGGTGGTGCTGGCCACCAAGGCCGGAGTGTCCCGGGAGCTGCTGGCGAAGCTTCTGGACGCCTACGCCGCCGAACCGGGTGCGGTGGCCGTCGAGGTGATGCTCTGTGGCCCCGGCGAGCCGGAAGGCCGGCTTCGCACCGGCCGCGCAGACATTGCTCTGCTCCACCGGCCCTACGACACGACCACCGGGTTCGACAGCGAGGATCTGCACACCGAACGGCAGGTGGTGGTCCTGCCCGCGGGTCACCCCCTCGCCAGCCGGACGCACCTGTCGTTGGCGGAGCTCACCACCCAGACCCAGCTGCCCCTGCCGCGCTGGCCTGGACCCGATGGCACCTATCCGGACGGCCCCGGCCCGACGATCCGAGACCACACCCAGCTCTTCCAGCTGGTCGCGCTCGGACTGGCCTGCGCAGTCGTACCCGAGTCGGTCCGGGACCAGCTACGCGACGACCACGCCGTCGTGCCGGTGCCAGACGCACCGGCCGTCACGACCGTCATCGCCTGGCCACCACACAGCAGATCCAAAGCCGTCGTGGACCTCGTGCGCACCGCGAAACGCCTCTGACTGGTGTCCCACGCCCGCAAGACGCGGTGACGCCTCCGGCCCGGCTGAGTCCGACCGAAGCGGCCAAGGTCGGGACCAAGGCCTCTTACGGCCTCGATCGGGATGAGCAAGGCTCGAGATGAGATGGAAGGAGGTGAAAGACGATGTCGCAGCTCCTTCAGAAGCAAAGCGCGGGGACTGAGCAAGGTCTTCCACGGTTGTTCCGCAACCGCACGGTCGACTACACGCTCATTGTCATCGGGGCCTTGGTCGCAGCGTTCGGCGCGTACACCTACTTCGTACCGTCGAGCTGGTTGTGGGCGGGCCTGGCCGCAGGCTGGTATCTCGGAAGCTGGATCGCGGGCGGCGTTGTGCTCGCCGCCGGCTTCGGCATGTTGGGCGCCAGCGTCCGCGACCGGTCCGGCTACTGGACGGCCGGTGCCGTGATGAGCTTCGTGCTCAGCGTGCTGAGCCTGGCCGGAGCAGCTGCCGCTGCGGTAGTGCTCATCCTCTGAGCACCCCGAAGAGAGGTGACGGTTGGTCGAAGCCCCCAGGAGACTGGGGGCTTCCCGCGCGGACTCGGGAAGGTGCACCGTCGCTGTGCCCGCGGGCAGGTTGCGTCAAAGCGGCTCGGCGTGGGGGGTCCCGGCCTCTGCGCCTTGTCGTTACTTCAGCACTCGATGACGTTGACGGCCAGCCCTCCTCGGGAGGTCTCCTTGTACTTGACCTTCATGTCCCGGCCGGTCTCGCGCATCGTCTTGATGGCCTGGTCGAGGCTGACCTTGTGCTCTCCCGTGCCGTGCCGCGAGAGCCGGGCGGCGTTGATCGCCTTGACCGAGGCGATGGCGTTGCGTTCGATGCACGGGATCTGCACGAGACCGCCGACGGGGTCGCACGTCAGGCCGAGGTTGTGCTCGATACCGATCTCTGCGGCGTTCTCGACCTGCTCGGGGCTGCCGCCGAGCACGGCGCACAGGCCGGCTGCGGCCATCGAGCACGCCGAGCCGACCTCGCCCTGGCAACCGACCTCGGCGCCGGAGATGGAGGCGCCGAGCTTGAAGAGGATCCCGATGGCAGCCGCCGTCAGCAGGAACTCGACGACCTTGTCCTCATCGTCGTCGACGAACCGTGTGAAGAAGTGCAACACCGCGGGGATGATGCCGGCGGCGCCGTTGGTGGGCGCGGTGACGATGCGTCCGCCCGACGCGTTCTCCTCGTTGACCGCCAGGGCGTAGAGGTTGACCCACTCCATCGCCCAGAGCGGGTCGAGGACGGGCTGACCACCCTCGCGGGCCGCGGACTCCTGCTCGCGCAGGCGTGCTCGCAGCTCTGGTGCGCGACGCCGCACCTTGAGACCACCAGGCAGCGTGGTCTCCGTGCGGGTGCAGCCACTCTCCACGCACTCCTGCATGACGTCCCACAGGTGCAGCAGCTGCGTGCGCACCTGCTCGCGTGTGCGCCAGGACAGCTCGTTGGCCATCATCACCTCTGCGATGCTGAGGCCACTTTCCGCGCATCGGTCCAGCAGGTCACGACCGGTGGCGAACGGGTAGCGGACCTCGGTCGCGTCCTCCACCACCCGGTCGCTCCCGGATGCGTCCTCGTCGACGACGAACCCGCCACCCACGGAGTAGTAGGTGCGCCTCAGCAGCGAGCGGCCCGAGCCGTCGTACGCCTCGAAGGTCATGCCGTTGGGGTGGGTGGGCAGCGTCTCCCGTCGGTGCAGCACCAGGTCGTTGTCCGCGTCGAAGGCGATCTCGTGGCTGCCACAGAGCGACAGGGTCCCGTCGGCGCGAACCTGTGAGACCCGTTCCATCGCGCGGTCGGTGTCCACGGTCTCCGGGTCCTCCGCCTCGAGACCGAGCAGGACCGCCCGGTCGGAGCCGTGTCCGTGGCCTGTCGCCCCGAGCGACCCGAACAGCTGGGCGTGCACCCGACGCGTCTGCTCGAGCAGACCGATCTCCTTCAGCGACAGAGCGAACCGCCGCGCCGCGCGCATCGGTCCCACCGTGTGGGACGAGGAGGGACCGATGCCCACGGAGAACAGGTCGAGGGCGCTGAGCGCCATCAGTCGAACTCGCGCATGCCGTCGAGCAGCCAGCGGGTGACGAACTCCGTGAAGGAGGCCCGCGGCATGACCAGCCACGTGTCCTCGGTGGTGCGCCACAGGATGACCTGGACCGACTCGAGCAGCGTGGACACCGCACGACCGACGGGGAACTCCCGGGGGTGCAGGTCGAGCTGGATCACCTTGTCGAGCACCGCGCGTGCGCGGGGTCCGGACAGCTCCAGCGTCGCGCGGTTGGCCGACACGTCGACCACCTGACCGCGCTGTCCCTCGATGGCCGCGCTCAGCGCAGCCACCAGCTGGGGTCCGCTCTCGCCGATGACCGCTTCGTCCCCGAGCACGGCCAGCCACTCGTCGGGCCCCAGCCAGATGACGTCGACGGGGCGGCCCGGGCCACGGTCGCCGGAGCCGACGGCCCCGACGCGGTCGGGCAGGGGTGCACCCAGGACGCCTTCGAGAGCCTCCACCGCGGACGGCGACCCGGCTCGGAGCGACAGGTGAGTGGCGAACGGCAGCTCCCGCAGGGTGACGGTCCTGCGCGAGCCGGATGCCATGAGCTCCGTGAGGTCGGCGCCGGGGCTGCGCCGGTGTGTCAGCGGGTTGGCGCTCTCCGTCGACACCCGGGCGCCGAAGGTGGACGCACGGCTCGACGTCGTCGGAGCGGTCGGGCTCTCTGGCGTTGCGCGCACCGTGGTTGCGGGCTCCGTGATCGTCGGCTCAGCCATCTCGTCGTGCACCTTCCTTGTCGTAGAGCACCGGTTCGTGGACCTCCACCTCGGCGAACGTTCCCTCGAACGAGGCGAGCAGGGTCTGCCCGATGCGGTCGGGGCCGTCCTTGACCAGGGCCAGCGCGAAGCTGCGTCCCAGGGCTTGGCTGTGGTAGCTCGACGTCACGAACCCGAGCATCGGGATGGGGGCGTCGGGCAGCCCCTTGCCGGTGTAGCTGCCCAGAGCCCCGGGCTCGATCAGCTGGGCTCCCTCGGGCAGCCGGAGGGAACGGTCGACGGGCAGCACGCTGACCAGCTGCTTGCGACCCGGGGAGGTGTGCGAGCTGCGCGAGAACGATCGCCGGCCGATGAACTCCTTGGTCTTGCTGACCACCCAGTCCATCCCCAGGTCGTGGGGCGTGATCGTGCCGTCGGTGTCCTGCCCGACGATGGGGTAGGCCTTCTCGGCACGGAGCACGTGCATGGTCTCGGTGCCGTAGGGCGTGATGTCGAACTCCTCGCCGGCGGCGGCCACGTCGTGCCAGATCTTGAGCCCGTACCAGCGCGGGACGTTGATCTCGTAGGCCAGCTCCCCGGAGAAGGTGATGCGGCAGATGCGCGCGTCGATGCCGGAGATGAGGGTGGTCTCGCGGAACTCCATGAACCCGAAGCCCTCCTTCGACACGTCGAGGTCCGGGGCGAGCTTCGCGATGACGTCGCGCGACCGCGGGCCGACGACCGCCACCGTCGCCCACTGCTCGGTGACCGAGGTGAAGGTGACGTCGAGCTCGGGCCACTCCGTCTGGCTCCACTCCTCGAGCCAGTCGAGCACCTTGGCCGCCCCGCCCGTGGTCGTGGTCATGAAGAAGCGGTCCTCTGCAAGACGAAGGGTGACCCCGTCGTCGAAGACCATGCCTGCTGCGGTGCACATGACGCCGTAGCGGGCCTTGCCCACCGCCAGCTTGAGGAAGGGGTTGGTGTAGACGCGGTTGAGGAACTCGGCGGCGTCGGCACCGCGGATCTCGATCTTGCCGAGGGTGGTGGCGTCCATGAAGGCGACACCCTCGCGGGCGGCGCGGCACTCCCTGGCGACGGCGGCGTCCATGTCCTCGCCGCTGCGCGGGTAGTACCAGGGGCGCTTCCACTGTCCGACGTCCTCGAACAGGGCGCCGTGCTCGACGTGCCACGCGTGGGCGGGGCTGGTACGCGCGGCGTCGAAGAGCTCGCCTCGGCCACGGCCGGCGAGGGCCACGAAGGCCACCGGCGTGAACGGGGCGCGGAACGTCGTCGTGCCGATCGCGCCCGGGGTCGGGCGCCTCGCAGCGGCCGAGCCCGACCCGTCTGCCTTCGCCGCGGGGTCCTGTCCGGGCTGTCCCGGCGGTATCGAGGCCGTGTCACGGCCGGAGAGCACCTGGGTCAGCAGCCCGATCGTGTTGACGCCGCCGATGCGGCCCTGGTCGACGCCGGTGCTGATGGAGGTGTACCGCTTGACGTGCTCGACAGAGTGCATTCCGGCGTGGGTGGCGCGCAGCACGTCCGCCGCGGTGTTGTCGCGGCTGAGGTCGACGAAGTGCCGGTCGAAGGACCCGTCGACAGACGGCACGGCCCACAGCTGACGGACCTGCCCGGCAGCACGGTGCTGGCGCTCGCGACGCGCCTCCGGGCTCTCGGTCGACGACTCGGTGGGCTCGCCGCGCAGGGAGAACCCGGCCGCCACGACGGCCGCCCGCCCAGCCCGTTCGCCCTCCATGAGGCAGTCGATGGTGGAGTAGGTGCCGTTCCCGGCGCCGACCACGAGCTGGTCGCGGACCTGACCCGACGGCACGAAACCGGCCAGCTCGTCGTCCCACCGAAGCGAGCCCTGCCGCTGGCTGTGCAGGTTGACGTTGGGCGTCCAGCCGCCGGACACCGCCACGAGGTCGCACTCGAGGGTCTGCCCCGGCCCGACCGGCTGGCCGTCGGCGTCGATGGGCGCGACCGTGACTGCAGTGACGGCGTCGACACCCTCGACGGAGGTGACTGCGGACGAGGCGTGCACGACCATGCCGGCGCGCAGAGCACCCTGCTGGGCACTGCTCGGCGCGGTCATCTGCTCCCGGGCGTCGACGACCGTCACCTCCGCACCGGCATGCATCAGCGCGTGCGCGGCCTCGTAGGCGGAGTCGTTCGTGGTGAACACGACGACGTTCCGTCCGGGCAGCGCACCCCAGCGGTCGGCGTACGCACGTGCCGCGGAGGCGAGCATGATGCCGGGGACGTCGTTGTCCGCGAAGACGATCGGGCGTTCGAAGGCCCCGACCGCCAGCACCACCTGGCGGGCGGAGACGTGCCACACGCGCTGGCGTGACACCCCGTCCCTCACCGTCCCGGCGGTGGACGGCTCGCCCTCCGGACGCTGTTCCACGGCGATGAGGTAGTTGTTGTCGTAGCTGCCGAACACGCAGGTGCGGGTCAGGACGGTGGTCTCGGGCGCGGCCTCGAGCTCGGCGCGGACGCCGGCGACCCACTCAGCGCCAGGTTGGCCTTCGACCATCGCGGTGCGGTCCGACAGCAGCGATCCGCCGAGCGCGAAGTCCTGCTCGAACAGGATGACGCGCGCGCCGCTGGCGGACGCCGCGCGGGCGGCTGCGAGACCGGCCGGGCCGGCCCCGATGACGGCGACGTCGGTGTGGACGTGCACCTTGTCGTACTCCGCCGGGTCGGGACGGTCGTCGAGCACACCGATGCCGTCGAGGAGCGTCACGTCGAGACCGTCGGTCAGCTCGAGGGTGGTCGCGGGCAGCATCGACTCGTTGTGGGCGCCGTTGACCCGGACGAAGGCGTTGGGCTCCTCGACGCCCGCGGTGAGGATGCCGCGGGGCCGGCGCAGGTAGATGGAGTCCCCGACACGCAGTCGACCGTTCGCGACGAGCGCGGACGCGAGGGTGTCACCGACGAACCCGGTGAGGGTGCTTCCGTCGACCGTGAAGGTCAGTGGTCGGGAACGGTCGACCGCGCCACCCTTGGGACGTCGGTTGGGCTGGTCGGATGAGGTGAGGCCCATGCTCATGCCTCCTGCCTGCTCGTGGTGGGTTGTGCCGCGACCTGGTCCGGACGGGCCTGGTCGAGGCGGTAGACGTGCTGGATCTCGTACGTTCGGGTGTTGCGGATGACGTTGAACCACTTGCGGCAACCGGCCGAGTGCACCCAACGCTCGGCATAGGAGCCCTTCGGGTTGTCGCGGTAGAAGAGGTACTGGGCCCACTCCTCGTCGGACAGGGCGTTCGGGTCCTCGGGGTACGCGACATGGGCCTGCCCGCCGTAGGCGAACTCGGGCTCGTTGCGGGGGCCGCAGTACGGGCACTCGATGAGCATCATGATGGACGTCCCTTTCGCGTCAGTGGGCCACGGCGGCGGCGCCGTGCTCGTCGATGAGGTCGCCGCTGACGAAGCGCTCGAGCCCGAAGGCCCGGTTCAGCTGGTGTGGCTCGTCGTGGGCGATGGTGTGCGCGTATGCCCAGCCGGCGCCCGGCACCGCCTTGAAGCCGCCCGTGCCCCAGCCGCAGTTGACATACATGTGGTCCACGGGGGAGCGGCCCATGACAGGCGAGGCGTCGAGCGTCACGTCGACGATGCCGCCCCACGTGCGCAGCAGGTGCGCCCGGGCGAAGATCGGGAAGAGCTCGACGGCCGCCGACATCTGGTGCTCGATGACGTGGAAGGAGCCACGCTGCCCGTAGCCGTTGTACGTGTCGATGCCGGCGCCCATGACGAGCTCGCCCTTGTGGGCCTGGGAGACGTAGACGTGCACGTGGTTCGACATGACGACGGTGGGGTGGACCATCTCGTGCAGCTCGGAGACCAGGGCCTGCAGGGGGTGGGACTGGATGGGCACGCGGAAGCCGGCCATGTCGGCGAGGACCGACGTGTGCCCGGCGGCGCACAGGGCGACCTTGCCGGCGTTGATCCGTCCGCGGGAGGTCTCGACCCCGACGACGCGGTCACCGTCCATGACGAAGCCGGTGACCTCGCAGTTCTGGATGAGGTCGACGCCGAGCTCGTCCGCCCGGCGGGCGTAGCCCCAGGCCACCCAGTCGTGCTTGGCGATGCCGGCGCGCGGCTGGAACGTGCCGCCCATGACGGGGTAGCGGATGTCGTCGTTGATGTTGATGATCGGGCACAGCTCCTTGACCTGCTGCGCGTCCACCCACTCGGCGTCGACGCCGTTGAGCCGGTTGGCCTCGACCCGGCGGATCGAGTCTCGCTGGTCCTGCAGCGTGTGGGCGAGGTTCAGGACGCCGCGCTGGGAGAAGAAGATGTCGTAGCCGAGCTCCTCCTCGAGGCCCTCCCACAGCTTGAGGGAGTGTTCGTAGATGGCGGCGGACTCGTCCCACAGGTAGTTCGACCGGATGATCGTGGTGTTGCGGGCCATGTTGCCGCCGGCGAGCCAACCCCGTTCGAGCACAGCCACGTTCGTGATGCCGTGGTTCTTGGCGAGGTAGTAGGCCGTGGCGAGGCCGTGACCGCCGCCGCCGACGATGACGACGTCGTAGCTCTTCTTGGGCTCGGGGTTGGACCAGAGGAAGTCGGGGTGCTGCGGGAGCTCGCGCTGGTTCACGCCACGCCTCCTCGGATGCCGGGGTACAGGGGGAACCGGACGGTCAGCGCGTCGACCCGCGCACGCAGGGCGGGGATGTCGGCGGTGCCCGGCGCCGCGGCCAGGACGGTCGCGATGATGTCGGCGACCTCCGCGAAGGCGTCCGCGTCGAAGCCGCGCGTCGCCAGTGCGGGTGTGCCGATGCGCAGACCGGAGGAGACCATCGGCGGTCGGGGGTCGAAGGGGACGGCGTTGCGGTTGACGGTGATGCCGATCGAGTGCAGCAGGTCCTCGCCCTGCTGGCCGTCGAGCTCGGAGTGGCGCAGGTCGACGAGCACGAGGTGCACGTCGGTGCCTCCGGTCAGCACGCTGATGCCGCGCGCCGCGACGTCGGGGGCCTGAAGCCGCTCGGCGAGGATCGCTGCTCCCCGCAGCGTCCGTGCCTGTCGCTGCGCGAACTCCTCGGAGGCGGCGAGCTTGAAGGCGACGGCCTTGCCGGCGATGACGTGCTCGAGCGGGCCGCCCTGCTGCCCCGGGAAGACGGCCGAGTTGATCTTCTTGGCGATCTCGGCGTCGTTGGTCAGGATGATGCCGCCGCGCGGGCCGCCGAGGGTCTTGTGCGTGGTCGAGCTGACGACGTGCGCGTGGGGGACCGGCGACGGGTGCAGCCCCGCGGCGACGAGCCCGGCGAAGTGCGCCATGTCGACGAAGAGGACGGCGCCCACGGCGTCGGCGATGCGACGGAACTCGGCGAAGTCGAGCTGACGCGGGTACGCCGACCAGCCGGCGATGATCATCGCGGGACGGTGCTCGTGGGCGAGCCGCTCCACCTCCGCCATGTCGATGACATGGGTGTCCTCGCGGACGCCGTAGGCGACGATGTTGTACAGGCGTCCGGAGAAGTTGAGGCGCATGCCGTGCGTCAGGTGGCCGCCGTGCGCGAGCTCGAGCCCGAGGATGGTGTCACCCGGGCGCAGGAGGGCATGCATCACCGCCGCGTTGGCCTGCGCGCCGGAGTGGGGCTGGACGTTCGCGAAGCCGGCGCCGAAGAGGGACTTGACCCGTGAGAGAGCCAGGGACTCGATGACGTCGACGTGCTCGCAGCCGCCGTAGTAGCGCCGTCCGGGGTAGCCCTCGGCGTACTTGTTCGTCAGCACCGAGCCCTGCGCCTGCATGACGGCGAGGGGAGCGAAGTTCTCCGACGCGATCATCTCGAGGGTGCTCTGCTGGCGCTCCAGCTCGTGACCGATGGCGCCCGCCACCTCGGCGTCCAGGTCCGCGAGGGCCCCGTCGAGGACACCGTCGGAGACGCCCTCACGGGGGCGGTCGGAGAGCACCGTGCTTCGGCCCGGTCCGTCGATCGTCATCTCACCACTCCTGATATCTGTCTGGTCGGCGACTGATATATCAATCTCGGTGTTACGATATGTCTAACGAGGCCGCAGGTCAATGGGCTGAGTGCCCCCGTCTCAACGGGACGGGGGCGGCGATGGTCGAGGGCGGGCGGAAGAGGGAGTGCAGCGATGAGTCTCGATACGGTGGTCGGCGGGGCCAGCCAGGACGGCTACCTCTCCATGGCCGAGCGGGCCTACCACGAGATCCGCGACCGGCTGATCATGCTCGACATCGCCCCCGGTGCGCCGATCAACGAGCAGGCGCTCGCGCTCGAGCTCGGGATCGGCCGCACTCCGATCCGTGAGAGCCTCAAGAAGCTCGAGCTCGACCACCTCGTCGTGGCCTATCCCCGCCGGGGGACGTTCGCGACCCAGGTGGACATCACGGACCTCGCGGCGGTGTCCGAGATGCGCGCGGTGCTCGAACCGCTGGCCGCTCGGCGGGCGGCGGCGAGTGCGCGCCCCCAGAGCCGGCAGGAGCTGCTGACCAAGGCCGACCAGATCGCCGCGATGGACGGGCGGCGTCAGAGCAACCGGGCCCTCATGCAGTACGACATCGACGTGCACCGCCTCATCTACAGCGCCTGCGGCAACGAGCATCTCGAGGAGACGCTCATCCGGCTCGACAACCTCGCGACGCGCATCTGGTGCGTGGTCCTCGACCGGCTCCCGTCGATCGACGAGCACATTCGCGAGCACATCGACCTGCTCCGAGCCATCGCCGGTGGTGATGGCGACCAGGCTGCGCAGCTGGCGCTGCAGCACTCCGTGCACTTCGAGAGCTCGGTCCGCCGGGTTCTCTAGCGGACCTGCGGGCGCAGGTACCAGCTGGCCGCCGGGAGGACCGGGCCACCCGGGCGCGCGGCCGTGTCGGAGGCGCCGACGGCCCCGCGGGTGTGCCGAGGTCACCCTTCTTCGGAGCCGTGCGACTGACCCGCGAACCAGGCAGCGACCTGGGCGCGGTTGGTGAACCCGAGCTTGGTGAGGATGTGCTCGACGTGAGCCTCCGCCGTGCGCGGGGAGATGACCAACCGGTCGGCGATCTCCCGGTTGCTGAGTCCCTCGTGGATCAGCCCGGCGATCTGTCGCTCGCGCCGCGTCAGCACGTCGGGTGCCGCCGGCTGGGTGCGCGGGACCGCGCGCCTCGAGGGGGTCTCCTCCAGGGCGAAGGCGATCGCGTTCGCCTGCTGCATCGACCGGCCGCGTGACCATGCACGGTCGAAGGCTTCCTGCCCGAGCGAGGCACGCACACCGGCGAGGGAGGACTCGTGCCGCACCTCGAGCTCGGGAAGCGTCTGGATCGACGCCTCGATCCGGTCCCACTCGTTCTGCGCCGCGCCCATGAGCACAGCCGCCCGCTCGGGGTCGGCGGATGCGTCGACCCACGCGAGCACCTCGAGCGTGGCGCCGATGCCGAGGCGCTCGCCCATGACCTGCTCCAGGCGCAGACTCTCCTTCAGCAGCTGCTGCGCCGGCTGTCGTTCACCGCGTGCCCAGCTCGCCAGGCCGGCTGCCCACAGGGCCCATGACCGGAGCCACGTCTCACCGGCCGGCTGGGTGATCTCGAGGCAGGCGCGATGGCATGCCATGGCCCGGTCCCCGTCGTCGAGCGATGCGCTCACGATGGCCAGCAGCATCCAGCAGTGCGCGAGCTCGGCCGCGTTGCCCGAGGCGGAGAAGCCGCCGACCGCGTCGTCGAGCAAGCGCTGCGCAGCGTCCATGTCGCCGGCGTACATCGTCACCAGCCCGGCGGCCTCCGTGAGGAGGACCTCGGTCTCGCCGCCCAGCCCGCTCGCCAGTGCCCTGCCCTCCTCGAGAAGAGGCACGGCCGACTGGACATCTCCCTGCAGGGCAGCCCACCAGCACGCGCTTCGCAGCGCGAGGGACCGCGCCGTCGGATCCCCGCCGTCGGCGGCGAGAAGTCTCTCGCACCAGCGCCGCCCCTGCCGGAAGACGCCGTGGACATGGACGTACTCGAGCAGGTGCGCACACGCCCAGCGACCGGCGTCGAGCGCGTCAGGCTCGGCCGCGCAGAGCTCCAGGGCCGCCGCCAGGTTGCCCAGCTCGCGTCCCACTCTGTCGATCCACGCGAGCTGGCGGTCGCTGAGCCATCCGTCGTGCGCGTTGCCGACCATGGCCACGAAGAACTGCCAGTACCGGCGCTGCTGTTCGTCGAGGGCCCCCATGCGCGTCAGCTCGGTCAGGCCGCGCTGCCGGATCGGGGGGAGCATCCGGAACCGGGTGGCGGTCTCGCCCCGGGTCGTCGTGAGCACGGACTTGTCGACGAGGGAGGCCAGCGTCTCGGCGATCGGCTCCTCGTCGTCCGGGGCGGAGCAGACCGCAGCCGCGGCGTCGAGCTCGAAGCCGTCGACGAAGACGGCCGCCTTGGCCCAGAGCCTGCGCTCGGCGGGGGTGCAGAGGTCGAAGGTCCACTCGATGCAGGCGGCCATGGTGCTGTGTCGACGGGGCGCCGTGCGTCGGCCCCGGCTGAGCAGCTCCCACTGGTCGGTCAGGGCCTGCTCGATCTCGGTCGCGGACAGGGTCGGAAGTCGCGCTGCTGCCAGCTCGAGCGCCAGCGGGATGCCCTGCAGCCTGCGACAGATCGCGGCGACGGCGGCACGGTTCCCCTCGGTCAGCTCGTAGCCGGGAAGGCTCGCGCGCGCACGGTCGAGGAAGAGCTGGACCGCCTCGTACTGCTGCAGCCTGCTCGCGCCCGGCTCCTCCGGCGCCGGACACGTCAACGGTGACACCACGTGCACCACCTCACCGTCGACCCGCAACGGCTCTCGGCTGGTGGCGAGGATCCGTACCTCCGGGCAGCTGCGCAGGATCGTGTCGGCCAGCACGGCCACCACGTCGACGAGGTGTTCGCAGTCGTCCAGGACGAGCAGGAGACCGCGCTTCCTCAGGTACTCGACGACCGCGATCGTGCCGGACTGGGCGGAGCGCCCGTAGAGTCCCAGCGCCCCGGCGATCTGGTCCGGCACACCGTCCGCCTCGCTCAATGCTCCGAGCGACACGAAGCAGACGCCGTCGGGGAAGATCCGCCGCAGGTCCGCGGCGACGCGCAGCGCAAGACGCGTCTTGCCGATACCGCCGAACCCGGTCAGCGTGACCAGGCGCGACTCCGACAGCCGTTCGCGGATCGCGCGACGCTCGAAGCGCCGGCCGACGAAGGTCGTCACCTCGGCCGGAAGGTGCCCCGGGACCTGCGTGCTGGCGAGAGCCTCTGTCATGTGGTCTGGTCCTCCGTGGGTCCCGACGCGTCCACGGTACCGCCTGTCCGAGGGCGTCGGGCCGGGACGCAGCGCGCGAGCCGGGACGCAGCGCGCGAGCCGGGACGCAGCGCGCGAGCCGCCGGTCGCCTGCCAGCTAGCCGGCGAGCCCGAGCCGGTCCAGACCCCTGAGCGGTCGGCGGGCCCGCTCGACGGCGGCAGGCAGGGCCGCCAGGAAGGCATCGACGTCATCGTCCGTCGACGTGTGCCCGAGGGTGAGGCGCAGCGCGCCCCGCGCCCGCTCCTCCGGCACGCCCATCGCGAGCAGCACGTGGGACGGCTGCGGCAGGCCGGCCTGGCAGGCGGACCCGCTGGAACACCCGACGCCGGCAGCGTCGAGCAGGTGGAGGAGGGAGTCGCCGTCACAGCCCGGCACGAGCAGGTGCGCGTTGCCGGGCAGTCGCCGGATGTCGTCGCCGGGCTCCCAGGCGCCGGTCACCGTGATGCCGAGACCGAGGTCGAGCGCCGAGCTGACGAGACGGTCACGCAGGACGACGAGGCGGGCTGCCTCGGCGTCCCGCACGGCCACGGACTCCTCGGCGGCGGCCGCGAAGCCCCGGATCGCCGGCACGTTGAGCGTGCCCCCGCGAAGGTGCCGCTCCTGCGTGCCGCCGAAACTCAAGGGCACGAGCCGGGCGTCGCGCCGGGCCACCAGCGCCCCGACACCGAGTGGGCCACCGGTCTTGTGAGCCGTGATGGTCATGAGGTCGGCGCCGCTCGCCGTGAAGTCGACGGGGACGTGCCCGAAGGCCTGGACGGCGTCGGTGTGGAAAGGGATACCGAACTCGTGGGCGACGGCAGCGATCTCGCGGACCGGCTGGACCGTGCCCACCTCGTTGCCGGCCCACATGACCGTCACCAGCGCGACCGACTCCGGGTCCGCGGCGACGGCTTCGCGCACGGCGGCGGGGGTCACGAGACCCTCGGCGTCCGGCTGGACCCAGGTCACGCGCGCGCCGCGCCGGGCCACGAGGTGCTCCACGCAGTCACGCACCGCATGGTGCTCGATGGCGCTGGCAACGATGCGGGCCCGGCGCGGGTCCGCATCGCGTCTGGCCGCGAAGGTCCCCGATACGGCGAGGTTGTCCGACTCCGTGCCGCCGGAGGTGAAGATCACCTCCGACGGCCGGGCACCGACGGTCCGGGCCAGTCGCTCGCGCGCTTCTTCGACGGCCCGGCCGGCGGCCCTGCCCGCGGTGTGCAGCGACGAGGCGTTGCCCACGGTCGACAGCTGCTCGGTCATGGCTGCGATGGCCGACGCTCGCATGGGCGTCGTCGCGGCGTGGTCGAGGTAGGCAGTCACCTGGCCGGTGCCCTCCTCGGAGGTCGGTCAGTGACCCCGGGACAGCCAGGCCGGCAGGTCCGGGGCCTCGGCGCCGATGGTGGTGTCCGCGCCATGGCCCGGGTGCACGACGGTCTCGGGGGGCAGGCTGAGCAGCTTCTCGGTGATCGACTCGATGATCGTCGGGAAGTCGCTGAAGGAGCGTCCGGTGGCTCCCGGTCCACCCTGGAACAGGGTGTCCCCGGTGAACACCTGCCCCAGCTCGGGCACGTGGAAGCTGCACGCCCCGGGTGCGTGGCCGGGGGTGTGCAGCACGTGGACCTGCGTGTCTCCCAGCGCGATCCGGTCGCCGTCGTCGAGCTTGTGGTCGGGCCCGTTGACGTGCACCCGGTCCCACAGCATCCGGTCCTCGGGGTGGAGGTAGGTCGGTGCGCCGGTGGCCTCTCTCAGCTGCTCGGCGACGCCGATGTGGTCGTCGTGCGCGTGCGTGAGCAGGATGCCGACGACGGTGCGGCCGCCGACCGCGTCGAGGATCGGGCCGGCGTCGTGCGCCGCGTCGATGATGACGCACTCGAGCTCGTCACCGACGACCCAGACGTTGTTGTCGACCTCCCAGGTGCCTCCGTCGAGGCTGAACGTGCCCGAGGTGACGACGCGGTCGACGCGCAGGGACCCGCTCACAGCTGGACCACCGAGCGCAGCACCTGGCCGTGGTGCATCTTGTCGAAGGCCTTCTCCACGTCGTCGAGGTCGATCGTCTCGGTGATGAAGTCGGCGAGCGGGAAGCGGCCCTGCTGGGCCAGGTCGACGAGCATCGGGAAGTCACGCGAGGGCAGGCAGTCGCCGTACCAGCTCGACTTGAGCGCGCCGCCCCGGCCGAACACCTCGATCAGCGGCAGGGTGATCTGCTTGTCCGGTGTGGGGACGCCGACGAGGACGACGGTGCCCGCGAGGTCGCGCGCGTAGAAGGCCTGCTCGTAGGTCTCGGGGCGGCCGACCGCGTCGACGACGATGTCGGCGCCGAAGCCGCCGGTCAGCTCGCGGATCGCCTCGACGGGGTCGACGTCCTTCGAGTTGACGGTGTGGGTGGCCCCGAAGCCCTTGGCCCACTCGAGCTTCTGGTCGTCGACGTCGACGGCGATGATCCGCGACGCGCCGGCAAGGGCGGCCCCCGCGATCGCGGCGTTGCCGACGCCTCCACAGCCGATCACCGCGATCGAGTCACCGCGGGTGACGCCGCCGGTGTTGACGGCGGCGCCGAAGCCGGCCATCACGCCACAGCCGAGCAGACCGGCGGCAGCCGCAGGCGCCTGGGGGTCGACCTTGGTGCACTGCCCCGCCGCGACGAGCGTCTTCTCGATGAAGGCGCCGATGCCGAGCGCGGGGGAGAGCTCGGTCCCGTCGGTGAGGGTCATCTTCTGGGTGGCGTTGTGCGTGTTGAAGCAGTACTGCGGCTTGCCCTTGGCGCAGGAGCGGCACTGGCCGCACACGGCGCGCCAGTTGAGGATGACGAAGTCGCCCGGAGCGACCTCGGTGACACCGTCGCCGACGGCCTCGACGACGCCGGCGGCCTCGTGGCCGAGCAGGAAGGGGAAGTCGTCGTTGATGCCGCCCTCTCGGTAGTGCAGGTCGGTGTGGCAGACGCCGCAGGCCTGGATCGTGACGACGGCCTCGCCGGGCCCGGGGTCCGGCACGATGACGTCCACGACCTCGACGGGCTCACCCTTGGCGCGGGCGATGACTCCCTTGACGGTGCTTGGCATGAGAAATGGCTCCTTCTGGAGGGCGATCGGTGGATGGCTCGGGAGAGGGACGGTCAGCGGAACACGACGGTGCGGTTCTGGCCCAGCAGCACGCGGTGCTCGGTGTGCCCTGTCTCTTATACACATCTGACGCTGCCGACGACGGA
>NZ_JBPGXG010000011.1:0-51921 GCF_056755255.1 Monashia sp. HAY1-5C
TCCGTCGTCGGCAGCGTCAGATGTGTATAAGAGACAGGCGTAGGTCGCCGCGAGGACGGCGATGCCCAGAGCCTCGATCCAGTGGCTGTCGACGAGCGGGTTGGTCATGCCCGTGGCCCCGAGCGGGAACTCGGCCAGGTACATGAGGGCGAGGAGAACTGCACCGGTCCAGGCCGCGATCTTCAGGCCTGCGCCGGCGATGAGGGCGACGCCGATGCCGAGGAGGCCGGCCATGAAGACCCAGTCGGCCCACGGGCCGGCGATGCTCTTGAAGAACCCGGCGAACGGGCCCTCCGCGTGCTTCATGAAGCCCTGGGCCGGGGTGCCGCCGTTGATCCACGCCTTTGCGGCAGGAGTGGCGTAGCCGAGGCCGAAGAGCTTGTCGAAGAAGGGCCAGAGGAAGGTGAACCCGAGGACGAGCCGCAGGCCGGCCAGCAGCTTGCGGGCGATGTTCGAGCGGACGACCTCCTCCTGGAACGTGACGACACCCTTGGTCGGGTCGTGCCTCGGGGTGCCGGCGGTGCCCGATGCGCCGCTGACGGGGGTGTCACGGTGGATGGTGGCCATGGTGCTCAACTCCAGAACTTCGAGGTGTTCCGGCAGCGTCTCTGTCGGTACTACAAACGGTAGTAGTAGCGGCCATCTACGACAAGGCGTAGGAGTGTGATCCCGGGAACAGCCGCGAACGGCCGTTCAGCGGCGCGTGCGGATCAGGGTCGGCACCTCGAGCTCACCCGGGTCGTCGGCGAGCTCGCGGACGAGGTCCGCCACGGCGTCGAGCGACGCGCACACCGCCGCGTAGCTGCCGTCGAGGCGGATGGGCCGGCACAGGATGCGGGTGCCCGCGTTGCGGATGACCATCTCCGACTGCGGCGAGCGGGTCGCGTTGCAGTGCACGAGCAGGCCGGTCGGCAGGCCCATCGCCGTCGTGTACGCCACGAGGTCGACGTAGTCACGCGAGACGAGGTAGCCGTCGGCCCCCATCGAGTACTTCGCGTCGCCGACGAGCACGACCTCGGTGCCCCGACGCACGACGAGGTCGGGCGCCATGGTCACGGCGCGACCCTCGTCGAGCCACACGTCCGCCTCGGTCTCGATGCGCAGCTCGGGGGCCAGCCGGTGGTCCAGCTCCTGGACGATCCACCGACGGAAGAGGTCGTCCATGTCGACCATGAGGCTGTTGGCCTGCTGGTCACCGGACTGGTGCGACAGGGACATCGCCTGCAGCACGAGCCGCGAGAGGCGCATGGCGTCGTGGTAGTGCTCGTTGAGACGGGTCACCGGCACCGGCACCGCGTGCAGCGTCGCGGGGGTGTCGCTGACGCCCTCGAACCGGCCGAGGACCCGCAGCGCCTCACGCCGCACCCGCGGGGCGAGCTGCGGCCACGAGAGCATGGCCTGCAGGGTGCAGCGGAACAGCTGGTTCTCGCGGATGTCGTTGGTGAAGTCGTCGAAGCGGCACTGTGGCTCCGCGGCGTTCCACGGCCGGCGCGCGAACTCCTCGACGAGGAGGCGCCCGCGGATCGTGCGCATGCGCTCCTCCCGAGCGACGTAGCCGTGGACCAGTCCGCGCATCGTCGCGGTGTCGATGAGGCGGATGGCGAAGTAGGCGACGCCGTCGATGAGCTCGTCGGTGTCGCTCCACGTCACGTGCTCGTGGTCGAAGGCGTCGGGCGAGACGCCGGCGCCGAGCATCGCGAAGAAGTTGGTCACCGACACCCGCGGCATGACGCGGACGACGAGCCCGGGCACCGCGAGCGCACCCACCCAGCTCGTGGCACCGATCGTCACGACGTCGGGGTCCGCGGTGGCGTGGACGACGAGCCGCTCCCCCGCCGCGGTGACGAGGGCGGCGCGGGTCACGCGGTCGAGCCGGACCGGCCCTGAGCGTCCGTGCTCGGGGATCGGGGGGAGCTCGATCGTCATCGGCGGGTCACCCGCGTCACGGCCGGCTCAGGTCGAGCTGGCCGTAGCGGGCGACGACGTTCTCCCAGCGGAACTGGGCCAGCTCGTGCTCGCGACCGTAGAGCTGGTCCTCGATGAACGGGTAGACGTTGTAGTCCCAGATGCGGCGCAGCGCCGCCTCGTCGTCGAGCCCGGGACGCATGAAGTAGCTGTGCCCGATCTGCAGGTGCGGCCCCCTCAGGGCCCGGCGCAGGTCCTCGTTGACCCGGTCGACGAGGTCGGCCACCCACACCGGCCCGTCGTTGGCCTCGAGCCAGCGGCGCAGCAGTCCCTCCATCGGCCCGTCGTGCGGCATGAAGGGCACGAAGTCGAACCGGCGGCGCAGGGCCGCGTCGACGAGGGCGATCGAGCGGTCGGCGGTGTTCATCGTGCCGATGAAGTAGAGGTTCGGCGGCAGCTCGAACCCCTCGTCGGGTCGGTAGCTCGTCTTCACCGAGTGCGAGCGGTACTCGAGGAGGAAGAGCAGCTCACCGAAGACCCGCGGCAGGTTGGCCCGGTTGATCTCGTCGATGATCATGATGTGCGGCGTCAGCGGGTCGGCCTCGGCCGCCTCGGCGAGCAGCGCGAGCGGCCCCTTGCGCAGCTCGTAGACCATCTGGCCCTGGTGGTCGATCTGGGGCCGGAAGCCCTCGAAGAAGTCCTCGTAGCTGCTGCTCGGGTGGAACTGGACGATGTCGCGCTTGGCGGGGTCGGGCTGCAGCGCCGCCGCGAACCGCTGCGCGAGGTAGGTCTTGCCCGTGCCGGGCGGCCCGTAGAAGATGACCTGCTTCTTCTCCTCGAGGAGGGCGCGGATCTCGCGGAGGAACGACTCCTCGATGAGCAGCTCCTGGGCGGCCTCGCCGATCGCGTCGTGGTCGGGGACCAGGGCCTTGTCGGAGCGCCGCATGAACCAGTGGGCGAGCTGGGCCTGGCCCCACGGGTCGTCGGGCAGGAGCGGGTCGAGCACCTGCTTGAGCAGGGCGTTGGTCTCGACGTGGGTGCGGCCTCGCGACTTGCCCTCGGTCCAGCGCGCCGGGCCGCCGAGCCGCTTGAGCATCGCGACCTTGCCCGAGTCGCCGCCGAGGGTGAACAGCGGCAGCCAGTGCTCCGGGTGGGCGATGGCGAACAGCTTGAGCACGACGCTCTCGCCGAATCCCTGGACGGGCAGGTCGTCGGAGCCGAGGACCCGGTTGATCCGCTCCTCGTCGCGCCCGTCGCCCCAGAGCAGCTCGCGGACCATGAGGCGCAGCTGGTCGATGCCGGCGGCGTCGAGGGCGTTGATCGAGCTGATGAGCACCGACTGGGCGCCGATGTCGCCGTACCCGCGCGTCGAGACGATGCGCTTGAACGTCGGCAGGTCGAAGTCCTCGAGGCCCTCCTTGCCGAGGCACGCGGCGAACACGCGGCGCTGCTCCTGGTGCCACGCGTCGCGCTCGTTCGGGTAGGGCCGCTCGGTGCGGAAGAGCTCGGCCTCGCTGTCGAGGTCGACCATGGCGGCGAGCTCGAGCTCCGGGTCGTCGACGCCGCCGCGCTGGCTCGAGCTGAGGAAGCGCAGCAGCGGCGTCAGGGAACGAGCGGTCGCGACGACGTCGTCGGCGAAGTCGGCGCGGCCGAGGGCCTCGTCGCCCTTCCACCAGCGCCCCGCGAACACCTCGCCGGAGGCGTACTCGCGCCCCGCTGGCTCGAGCCGGTCCGGCCGGCCGTCCTCGTGCACGCGGACGAATGTCAGGCCCCGCGGCAGGTGCTCCTGCACGAGGCCGGCGACCTCGCGGAGCTGCTGCTCGCCCTCGCCCTCCCAGCCGCCGTGCAGGCCGAACGCGACGCCCGACGGCGTGACCCAGAGCCGGAAGCCGGGGGCGCCGGCCCCGCCCACGAGGATCCACGACGCGTAGAGGTCGGAACGGTAGGCCGAGTCCTCGCCCGCGTGCTGCTGGAGCGCGAGCGTCGGGGCCTCGAGGTAGAGCCCCGTCTCGGCCGAGAGCCGCTCGATGAGGCTGTCGGAGACGTGGTCGGCCTCACCGCGCAGCTGCCGGGCGAGGTCGGCGGCGCGCTCCTCGTGCCGGGCGCTCGGGTAGCCGGTGGCCGGGCGGAACTCGGCCGCCAGCTCGGCGGCCTCGACGCAGACGTCGAGGATCTTCGGCGCGATCCCGACGAACGCCTCGGTCTCCTTGAAGTACCAGAGGATGCGGGCCGCGTAGCGCGGGTCCTCGGGGCGCAGGGCCGAGCAGAGGTCCGCGAAGGCGACGTACCGCTCGGCGTGGCTGAGGCCGCGCTCGAGCCACCCGAGGCGCTGGAGCATGTGGGGCGCGTTCTCCCACATGTGCGGCCAGGCGCCGCCGTCGTCGGTGGACCAGAAGAGGGACAGGACGTACGCGGTCTGGGCCGGGCTGGGAGCCCGGTGCCCGCGAGAGCCCCCGCGAGCCAGGAAGGCCTCGATCGCCTGGAGCTTGTCGCCGGCGTCCTGGGGCGAGGCGGGCGTCTGCAGCGTCAGCTTGAGCAGCCCGACGACCTCGGCGTGCTCCTCGTCCGCGCGCCGCGCGAGCGTGGCGAGCCACGGCCCCCCGACCGGGCCGAAGCCGACGTAGGGGCCGTCCTTGCGGGCCCACTGGTTCATCGCCTCCTTGAAGGCGACGAGGTCGCTGCTCGCGACGAGGTCGGCGAGGATCTCTCGCAGCTCCCCGTTCCGAGCCGCCCGCTCGGCGTCGAGCTCCGTGAAGAGGGCCTGGGCGTCCTTGTCGGCCTCGGCCGCACGCTCGATGAGCGTGTACTTGGCGCGCCATCGCTTGACGTCGACGGTGTCGGTGCGTGTCATCAGGCTCCCTTGCACGCCCTCTGCTCGGGCGTCGTAGTGACTGCGCGTGTGGAGGTGCGCACAGGACCGCGCAAAAGGTTACCTGTCGGTCGTCGCTGCTCCGAACTCGCGGCCCTGCCGATCGGCTGACCTTCGGATCACGCCGCCTTCGTGCCCCGGCTGGTGCGGATCGGTGACGCGCCGTGCCCCGGCCTCAGGCGGACGGACGCGTGCCCGCGCCGCCGGCGGCGGCCTCCCCGGGCGGCCCCGGAGGCCTCCCGGCCGGGTCGTCGCGGTGCGCGGCACGCCTCAGCAACGCGTCCTCGTCCTCGGCGTCGGGCATCCAGCGCGCCCCGGCCTCGCCCGAGCTCTCCTCCGAGGACGGTCCCCCGAAGGCCGACCCGTCCTCGTCCTCTGCCGCCTCACCGGCCTCGTGCGCCTCGTCGCCGCCCACCGCGGCCTCACCGCTGGTGTCGGGCAGAACCCGTGTCACCCGGTGCACGGTGAGCACCCAGGTCAGGCCGCCGCCCAGGAGGAACGCGACGAGCGCGAGCAGCCACTTCACGGCCGCGCCTGCCCTCGTGAGTGGCCGGCGGATGACACGTCGGCGAAGGCCTCGTCCGCCGAACGAGCGGGCACGCGGGCCGCCGAGACCGCGATCGCGACGAGCGAGCCGACGACGAAGCCGACGACGCTCCACAGGAACGGGCTCCAGAAACCGGCGGAGGGCCGTCCGAGCAGGCCGAGGACGACCGTCACGACGACCAGCGCCGCCCACCACGTGCCGCCGACCTCACTGCGGTAGGCCCGGGTCACCCGCGTGCCGTCCTGCTGCCCGGCCATCGATCCTCCGCCCACGCGCCGTTCGTACCCGGCCGGCCCGGCCGGGCGTCTCACCGTGACGGTACCCGGGGCGCGGCACCACGCCACCACCCGGCTCAGGCGGCCGCGCAGCCGCTCTCGGGCGGGATCGCCCGGACGTCGTCGCGCCCGGCGACCGCGACGGCGTGCAGCCGGACCCCCGCGTCACGGCACGCGGCCTCGAAGGCGTCGCGCCGTCGGCGGTCGCCGGGGGTGGCGTCCGGGGCCCCCGGACGGGCGAGCACGAGGGCGACGTCGTGGACCTCGTGCCTGGTCAGCTCGGTCAGGAACCGCCGCAGCACCTCCGGCGCCTCCGTGCCCTCGGGCAGGCGCACCGGTTGCAGGAGGCGTCCGTTGGGATGGCAGAGCAGGACGTATGCGGCGCCGTCGGACCTCGACCGCTCGGTGGCGATGAGGTCGGCGACGCCCTCGAACACGTCGGGGTCCGTGACGGGTCGTTGGGCCCAGTCCCTGGGCAGGTCCTCGAAGCGCATGGGGACGAGCATCCCCGCCACCGGTGACAGTCGTCGGTCGTCATCCACAGGCCCGCCCCGGCCGGACGGGCGGGAGTCAGCTCGGGGGCGTGTACCGGCCGTCGATGACGGTCCACCCGCCGTCGACGAACAGCTGGCTGCCGGTGACGAACGAGGACGCCTCGGACGCGAGGTACACGACGGCACCGACGAGCTCGTCGGGTCGCGACCAGCGTCCGAGCGCACTCTTGTCGGCGTACGCGTCGGCCCACTCGGGCACCGCACGGATCTGCGCGGTCAGGGGGGTGTCGACGATGCCGGGCGCGATGGCGTTGACGCGCACACCCTGCCGCCCGAGCTCGACGGCAGCCGCGCGCAGCAGCTGCACGAGCCCGGCCTTCGTCGCGGCGTAGACGCCCTGGCCGGGCTCGACGGTGACGGCCCGGATCGAGCTGAACCCGACGATGCTGCCGCGGCCGCGCTCGGCCATCCCCCGGCCGAAGGCGCGGACGAGGTCGAAGGAGGCCCGCAGGTTGAGCCCCACGACGCGGTCGAACTCCTCCGCCGTGTAGTCGAGGACCCGCTTGCGGACGTTCGTGGCGGCCGTGAAGACGAGGACGTCGACCGCGCCGAGCTCGTCGGCGGCCCGGGCCACGGCGGCGGCGTCGGTGACGTCGAGCGCGTAGGCCTCCAGCGTGGCGCCGGTCCGGGCGCCGATCGCGACGGTCTCGGCCGCGGCCTCGAGGTCGCGGTCGGCGCACACGACCTGGGCGCCGTGGGCGGCGAGGGCCAGCGCGCTCTCGCGGCCGATGCCGCTGCCGGCACCGACGACGACGGCGCGGCGGTCGTCGAGGCGGAAGAGCCGGGCGTAGTCGGGACGCTCCTGCGACGTGACCGCGGCGCTCACCGGGGTCCTCCCGCCGGAGCCGTGCTCGTGCCGGTGCCCGTGGCCGTGCTCGAGACCCTGCCCGTGGCCGACGGCCGGATGATCGCCATCCGCGTCACCGTCAGCTCCTCGATGGCGAAGCGCGGCCCCTCACGGCCGACGCCGCTGTCCTTGACGCCGCCGTAGGGCATGACGTCGGAGCGGAAGCCGGGCACCTCGTTGACGACGACACCGCCGGTCTCGATGCGGTCGATCGCGGCGAAGGCCGCACCGAGCGACTCGGTGTAGACGCTCGCGTGCAGCCCGTAGCGGGACCGGTTGACGGTCTCGACCGCCGCCTCCAGGTCGGGAACGGTGCGCACGACGACGACCGGTCCGAACACCTCCTCGTCCCAGGCGTTCTCGCCGTCGGGGACGTCAGCGAGGACGGTCGGCTGCATGATCCCGTCGACCACGTCGCCGCCGTGCACCAGGGTGCCGCCCGCCTCGACCGCGGCGGCGACCCAGGAGCGCACGCGCTCCGTCGACGCGGCGTCGATGAGGGCCGACACGCGGGTCGACGCGTCGCGGGGGTCGCCGACGACGACGTCGCCGATGCGTCGCGAGAGGGCGGCGAGGAACCCCTCGCGGGCCGGCTCGACGACGACGACGCGCTGGACGCTGATGCACGCCTGCCCGGACGCGTAGTAGCCGCCTCGCACGACGGCGTCCGCCGCGGCCTCGACGTCGGCGTCGGCCGCGACGACGAGGGCCGCGTTCGAGCCGAGCTCGAGCAGGACCTTCGTCGGGGCTGCGTCCCGGGCGATGCGGTGGCCGACCGCGGCGGAGCCGGTGAAGGAGACGGCCGCGACACGGGGGTCCGTCGTCAGCGCCACCCCGACGTCGACACCGCCGGTCACGAGCTGGACGGCACCGCGCGGCCCACCGGCTGCCGCGAGCGCCTCGCGGACGGCGTGGACCAGCCACAGCGTCGCGAGCGGCGTCTGCGGGGCCGGCTTGACGACGACCGGGCACCCCGCCGCCAGGGCCGGCGCGAGCTTGTGGACGGCGAGCAGCAGCGGGTAGTTGTAGCCGGCGATGCCGACGACGACCCCGACCGGCTTGCGGACCCAGAACCCGACGAGGCCCTCACCACTCGGCAGCAGGTCGAGGGGCACCGTCTCGCCGTGGAGGCGCGCGACCTCCTCGGCGGCCGTGACGAGGGTCAGCAGCGTGCGGTCGACCTCGACGCGGCAGTCGACGAGGGGCTTGCCGGTCTCGAGGACGAGGAGCCGCTCGAGGTCGTCGCGCCGCTCGAGGAGCCGGCGGTGCGCCTCGGTCAGGGCGGCGCGCCGCACGTGCGAGGGGAGGGCGGCCACGGTGCCGCGCAGCTCGTGCGCCACCGAGATCGCCTGTCGTGCATGCTCGGCCGTGCCGACCGGGGCCTGCGCCACGAGCTCGCCGGTGTACGGGAAGCAGACCGGGGCGGTCGTGCCGGGGTCGGTCCAGTCGTCGCCGAGGGGCAGGCCGGCGGGGTGGTCCGGCGTGTACGTGGTCGTCACCGAGGGTCTCCCAGGAGGTCGGAGGCGCCGGCCCCGTCGAGGGCGCGGCGCATGCTGGGCGCCGCCCGGAGGAGGCGCTGGGTGTAGGGGTGCTGCGGGTCGTCGAAGATCTGCGTCGTCGGGCCCGTCTCGACGATCTCGCCGCCGCTCATGACGGCGACGCGGTCGCACAGGTGTCGCACGACGGACAGGTCGTGCGAGACGAACACGAGGGTGAGGTCGAGGTCGGAGACGAGGTCGCCGATGAGGTTGAGCACCTGGGCCCGGACCGAGACGTCGAGGGCACTGACCGGCTCGTCGGCCAGCAGGATCGAGGGCCGGGGCGCCAGCGCCCGGGCGATGGAGATGCGTTGGCGCTGGCCCCCGGAGAACTGGTGGGGGTAGCGATTCGCCGCCTGGGACGGCAGCCCGACGGCGTCGAGCAGCTCGGCCACACGGGCGTCACGGTCCGGGAGGCCCTGTGCGACAAGGGGTTCGGCGATGATGTCGCGCACCCTCATACGCGGGTCGAGTGAGCCCATGGGGTCCTGGAAGACGAGCTGGAGGCTGGAGCGGAGGAAGCCGAGGTCTCGCTCCCGCCGGCCGGTCACCTCCATCCCCTCGACGCGGATCTCGCCGCTCGTCGGCCGGTCGAGGGCGGCGAGGAGGCGCATCAGCGTCGACTTGCCGCACCCGGACTCGCCGACGATGCCGAACCGCTCGCCGCGCTCGACCTCGAAGGAGACGCCCTTGAGCGCCTCGACCACCGGACCCTTGTGCCGCAAGGAGGTCCGTGGTCGCCGATAGTCGCGCCGCAGGTCCGTGACGCTCATCGCCGCGGTCATCGGGCCTCCTCCCCCGCCGGGTGGAAGCACGCGTACCCGTGGCCGGCGTCGGGACCGGTCCACGGCGGCACGGTCGCACAGACCTGCGTCGCGTGGGCGCAGCGGTTGCGGAACACGCAGCCGTCCGGGAAGGTGCCGGCCGCGGGCACGGAGCCGGGGATCGTCGGCAGGCGCCCCTCGGCGTCCGCGGCGTCGAGGTCGGACGCGGCGAGCAGCCCCTCCGTGTAGCGGTGCCGCGGTCGCCGGAACACCTCCTGGACCGGACCCGCCTCGACGACGCGACCCCCGTACATGACGAGGACGCGCTCGCACACCGTGGCGACCACGGCAAGGTCGTGGGTGATGAAGAGCAGGGCGGCGTCGCGGGCCGCGACACCCCGGACGACGAGGTCGAGGACGCGCGCCTGCACGGTGACGTCGAGGGCGGTCGTCGGCTCGTCGCAGACGAGCAGGGCCGGGTCGTTGGCGAGGGCGATCGCGACGACGACGCGCTGCCGCTGGCCGCCGGAGAGCTGGTGCGGGTAGGCGCGGGCGGCGTCGGCGGGGTCCGGCAGGCCCACCTGGTCGAGCAGCTCGACGACGCGGGCGCGCACGGCCCTGCGGTCGGTCGGGGCACCCGTGCGGTCGCGGTGCAGCGTGATGGCCTCTGCCACCTGGTCACCGACGCGCATCGTCGGGTTGAGGGCGGTCATCGGCTCCTGGAAGACCATCGCGACCTCGCCGCCCCTCACCCGCTTCCACTGCCCCTCGCTCGCGGACACGAGGTCGGCGTCGACGCCGGCGAGGCGCACCGAGCCTCCGACGCGGGCATCCTCCGGGAGGAGCCCGAGCAGGGCCAGGCTCGTCAGTGACTTGCCCGACCCGGACTCGCCGATGAGGCCGACGCGCTCGCCCCGGTCGATGGTGAACGAGACGTCGTGGAGCAGGTGGTGACGTCCGATGCGGACGTCGAGCCCCTCGACGTCGAGCACGCGGGTGCTCGGGGAGACCGCGTCCCGCGGACGCGCGGCGACGGCGCTCATCGGCGGTCCTCCAGTCGCGGGTCGAAGTGGTCGCGCAGGCCGTCGCCGAGCAGGTTGAAGCCGAGGACGGCGAGGGCGATGGCGGCGCCGGGCACGAACGCCAGCCGCGGCGCGGAGAAGAGCAGCTCCTGGCTCTCCTGGAGCATCCGGCCCCACGACGGCGTGGGCGGCGGCGTGCCGTAGCCGAGGAACGACAGCGCCGCCTCGGCCAGCACGGCGATGGCGAAGGAGACCGAGGCCTGGACGATGACGAGGCCGCTGACGTTCGGCAGGACGTGTCGCAGGCCGATGGCCCACGCACCACGTCCGGCCGAACGGGCCGCGAGGACGTACTCGGTGCGGAGCACCTGCAGGGCGCCGCTGCGCACGAGTCGCACGAAGCTCGGCACCGAGGCGATGCCGATGGCGACCATGGCCACGAGCGTGCTGCCCCCGTAGACCGCACCGAACATGATGGCGAGCAGCAGGGCCGGGAAGGCGAGCAGCAGGTCCATGCCCCGCATCAGCGTCTCACCGAGGCCGCGCGGCGCCATGGCGGCGACGATGCCGAGCGGCACCCCGACGAGCCCCGCGACACCGACCGCGACGACCCCGACGAACAGCGTCGTCCGGGCGCCGACGAGCACCTGGCTCAGGACGTCCCGGCCGAGCTTGTCCGTGCCGAGCAGGTATTCGGGATCACCGACCGAGCGAAGCCGGGCGGACGCGTCGACGAAGGTCGGGTCGTGCGGCGTCCACACGAACGACACGAGGGCCATGAGCACGACGAGGCCGACGAGGGCACCACCGACGAGGAAGCTGGCGCCCGGGCGCCGTCGGCGCGGGCCCGCGGCCACGATGCCGGGCTCGGCGCGGAAGGTGTCCGGGTTCAGGCCCGCGGGGTCGGGACGGACGGTCTCGGTGCTCATCGGGCGCCCACCTTGAGTCTCGGGTCGATGACGAGGTACAGCAGGTCGACGAGGAAGTTGACGACCAGGACGGCGACGACGAGCAGCATGACGATGTCCTGGACGAAGATGAGGTCGCGGTTGGAGACCTGGTCGAGCAGGAGGCTGCCGAGGCCGGGGATGACGAACACCCGCTCGACGACGACGGCGCCGATGAGCAGCGTCGCCAGCTGCAGCGCGAGGACCGTGACGACCGGGATCGCCGCGTTGCGGAACCCGTGGCGCCACAGGGCCCGCGTCGGGCCCAGGCCCTTGGCCCGCGCCGTGCGGATGTAGTCCTCGCGCTGCACGTCGAGCACGGCGCTTCGCACGTAGCGGGTGAGGACGGCACCCTGGACGATCCCGAGCGAGAGCACCGGCAGGACCAGCTGGCGCAGGAACATCGACGGATCCTCGTTCGGGGGCGTCCACCCGTTGGCCGGGAGCCACTGCAGCTTCACCGCGAAGACGGTGATGAGCAGGATGCCCATGAGGAACGCGGGCACGGCGACGCCGACCTGCGAGAGCGCCGACAGGACGATCCCGCTCGGTCGCCGGTGCCGCATCGCCATGAGGGTGCCGAGCGGCAGCGCGAGCACGAGCGCGACGACCATGGCGCAGACGACGAGCCACAGCGTCACCTGGAGCCGGTCGAGGATCTGCGGGGCGATCGCGGCCCGGGACACGTAGCTCGTGCCGAGGTCGAACCGGACCAGGCCCCCGACCCACGACAGGTACTGCGTGGCGAGCGGCCGGTCGAGGCCGAACTCGCCACGCAGCTGGGCGACCGCCTGCTCCGACGCGTTGACGCCGAGGGCGACGCGCGCCGGGTCGCCCGGCAGCAGCACCATGAAGGCGAAGACGAGCACGGAGCTGACCACGAGGCTCGCGAGGAGGATCGCGGTGCGGCGGACGACCTGGAGCAGCATCGGTGTGGGTGTCCGATCGGTTCGGTGCGGTCAGGAGCGCGCGAGGTCGCGCAGGTCGAACGACTCGGTGATGGCGTTCTTCGGCAGCCCGGTGATGCCCTTCTCGGCGACCATGAGGTTCGGCAGCAGGAAGAGGAAGTCGCCGGCGGCGTCCTCCGACAGCTCGCGTGCCGCCTTCTTCATGAGCGTCACCTGCTCCTCCGGCGTGCCGGCGTCCGCCGCCGCGAGGTCGGCCTGCAGCTGCTTGTTGTCGTAGCGCGTGTAGTACTTCGGGTCACCGAAGACGGCCGGCAGGTCGCGCGGCTCGACGTGGGCGACGATCGACATGTCGTAGTCGGCGTCGGTGAACACGGTGCTCAGCCACACGGCCGGGAACTCGAGCTGGTCGAGGGTGACCTGGAAGCCGGCCTGCTCGAGCATGCTCTTGACGACCTGCCCGCAGGAGACGGCGTAGGGCAGCGTCGGGATGCGCAGGCGCACCGGCGTCTTGCCGACGCCCGTCTCGGCGACGAGCGCCTTGGCCTTGTCGAGGTTGTGCGGGTACAGGCCGGTGAGGTCCTCGTACCACGGGTCGGTGGGCGGGACCATGCTGCCGATGAGCGTGCCTCGCCCGGCCCAGCACGTGTCCATGAGGGCCTTGTGGTCGATGGCGTACCGGGCGGCCTGGCGGACCTTGAGCTGGTTGAACGGCGCCTTGCCGTTGTTGAACGACAGCAGCACCTCGCCGTTGGTCGTGCCCTCGACGATCTCGTACTTCGGGTTGTTCTGGAACTGGGCCAGCGACTCGGGTGCCTGGACGGTCCCGATGACGTCGATGGTCCCGGTCAGCAGCGCGTTGTTGAGCGCCGTCGGGTCCTTGAAGTACTTGAGCGTGACGTCCGAGAAGAAGGGCTTCGTGCCCCAGTACGACGGGTTGGCCTTGAGCGTGATCGAGTCGCCGCGCTTCCACGTGCCGAACGTGTACGGACCGGTGCCGACGGGCTTGTTGGCGAGGTCGGCGACGCCCTTCTCGGTCATCATCGCGCCGACCCGCGTCGACATCTTGTAGAGCCAGTTGTTGCTCGGCTTGGTGAGGGTCACCTGCAGCTGGGTGTCGCTGAGCGCCTTGGCGTCGGCGACGACGTCCATAGCGGACTTGAGCGAGATGGTCCAGTCCTTCTTGACCCGGTTGATCGAGAAGACGGCGTCCTTGGCGGTGAACTTCTCGCCGTCGGAGAAGGTCGCGTTGGGCACGAGGTCGAACGTGTACGTCTTGCGGTCGTCCGAGACCTTCCACGAGGTGGCGAGCTCGGGCTTGAGGTCACCGTTCTGGTCCACCTTGACGAGGGTCTCGTAGACGTTGTCGAGCAGGGCCTGCGGGATGGCCGCGCCATCCTTCGTCGTGAAGTCGAGGCTGGCCGGCTCGGCGACGAGGCCGACGGTCAGGCTCTTGTCGCCGGAGCCTCCCGAGCCGCCGGAGCCGCCCGCTCCGCCGCTGGACCCGCCGGAGGACCCGGCGCCGGCCGAGCAGGCGGCGGTGAGGGTGAGGAGCAGGACGCCGGCCGCAGCCGTGCCGATGCGGGAGTCCTTCATCGTGTCTCCATCTCGTGCAGGACCGCGGCGCCGAGCGCTGACGTGCTCGCCGTTCCGCCGAGGTCGGGGGTGTGGTGGGTGGGGTCTGAGAGGGTCGCAGCGAGGGCGTCGCGCACCGCGGTGGCCGCCGCGCCGTGCCCGAGGTCGTCGAGCAGGAGGGCCCCCGACAGGATGCAGGCCGTCGGGTTGGCGATGCCGCGTCCGGCGATGTCCGGTGCCGAGCCGTGGACCGGCTCGTAGATGCCGGGTACGTCGCCGCCGGGCAGCACGTTGGCGCTCGGCGCCATCCCCATGCCGCCGGCGAGGACCGCGGCGAGGTCGCTGAGGATGTCACCGAAGAGGTTGCCGGCGAGGAGGACGTCGAGCGAACGGGGGTCCTGGACCATGCGCGCGGCCATGGCGTCGACGAGGACCACCTCGAGCTCGACGTCGGGGTGGCGCTGCGCCACCTCCCGGACCACGGCGTCCCACAGCGGGTAGCCGTGCCGCATGGCGTTGGACTTCGTCACGAGGGCGAGGCGCCCGGTACGCCGGCCGGCGAGCGTGAACGCGTGCTCGGCGGCTCGCTCGATGACGCGGCGGGAGTGGACGGCCACCTCGATGCCGAGGTCGTGCCCGGTGCCGGCGTGGGCGACGCCGCCGGCGCCGACGTACTCGCCCTCGGTGTTCTCGCGGACGATGACGAGGTCGACGCCCTCGACGTCCCGGACGCGGCTCGGCACGCCCGCGAAGGCACGGACGGGACGCAGGTTGACGGCGAGGTCGAGCTGCTGGCGCAGGCCGATGATGAGACCCCAGACGAGCTCGTGGTCGGGGACGTCGGGCCGGCCCACCGCGCCGAACAGCACGGCGTCGTGGGCCCGGACGCGCTCGGCGGCGTCGGCAGGCATCGCGGCCCCTTCGCGCAGGAACCGCTCACCGCCCCAGTCGAGCTCGGTCGTCTCGAGCGTCTCGCCCTGGGCCGCGAGCGCGGCGTCGAGCACGGGCACCGTGGCCGCGACGACCTCGGGCCCGACGCCGTCGCCGGGGATCACTGCAAGTCGCACCGTCATGGGTCTGCTGGCACTCCGTCCGTGGCCGTGCCGGGTCCACGCCGACCCGGCAGCTCGGTGGTTCTTCGACGCTGTTCGTGCACTGGTCTGACCAGTGGACTTTTCTGCGTTGAGAGGTACGGTTGCTCTCATCGAGCCCGATGTCAAGGGTTCGTCCGTCCGGCCGAAGGGCCGAACGCGGCCCGGCCCACCGCCCGCACTGGAGGACCTCGATGGTGAATCCGCCTGCAGCGCAAACCCGTCCCGCAGCACTCACGGCGACACAGCTGGTCGCGTCCTACCGCTCCGGAGACCTCTCGCCGGTCGAGGTGCTGCGCGACGTCCGTGCGGTCGTCGAGGCGCGCGAACCCGAGCTCAACGCGTTCTGGGTGCAGGACCTCGACGCCGCGGAGCGCGCGGCCGCCGAGAGCGAGGCCCGCTGGCGTTCGGGCCGGCCCGCCGGTCCGATCGACGGCGTCCCGGTCACCGTCAAGGAGAACCTGGCCCGGGCGGGGGTCCCGATGCCGGCCGGCAACGCCGGGGTGACCCCGGTCGTGCCCGAGCGCAGCTCCCCGGTCGTCGAGCGCATCGACGAGTCGGGCGGCGTCGTCCTCGGCTCCACCGTCATGCCGGACTGGGGCATGCTCAGCTCGGGGGTCTCGAGCCTGCACGGCATCACCCGCTCCCCGTGGGACCCGACCCTGACGACCGGCGGCTCGAGCTCTGGGGCGGGTGCGGCCGCGGCCGGCGGCTACGGCCCGCTGCACGTCGGCACCGACATCGGCGGCTCGATCCGCCTGCCGGGCACCTGGCTCGGTCTCGCCACCCTCAAGCCCAGTGCCGGACGCGTGCCGCTCGACAACCCCTACCTGGGCCGGGTCGCCGGGCCGATGGCCCGTTCGGTCGACGACATCGCGCTCCTGCTGTCGGTCATCGGCCGGTACGACGGCCGCGACTGGACGGCCCTGCCGCCGACCGACCTCGCCCTCGACCTGTCGACGGCGCCCCTCGACGCGTCGAGCCTGAGCGTCGGGCTGCACCTCGACGCGGGGTGCGGGCTGCCGCTGGATCCCGAGGTCCGCGCCGCCGTCGAGCAGGCGGCCGCCGTCTTCGCCGACGCCGGGGCCCGCGTGGAGCCGGTCGAGCCGTTCCTGACGCCGCGGATGCTCGCCGACCTCGACCAGTTCTGGCGGGTCCGCTCCCTCGTCGACCACGAGGCCCTGCCCCCCGAGGGCCGCCGACGCGTCCTGCCGTTCATCCAGCGGTGGGTCGCGGCCGTGGCCGACGTCGACGGCCGCACGGTGATGCGCGACTACACGAGCATCATGGCCATCCAGCAGGCCACCGTCGCCGCGACCGAGCGCTTCGACGTCGTCCTGTCGCCGGTCGCCCCGATGGCCGCCTTCCCCGCCGAGTGGCCGATGCCGTGGGGCGACGACGACCAGGGCATGGCCCACATCGGCTACACGGCGCCGTACAACATGTCGGGCCAGCCCGCCGCCACGGTCAACTGCGGCTTCACCGCCGACGGGCGGACCGTCGGCGTGCAGGTGGCCGGACGCCGCTGGGACGACGTGGGCGTCCTGCGCGTGGCAGCCTGGTACGAGCAGCGACGCGGGCCGGAGGCGACGCCACGGTGGCCGATCCCCGAAGCCGTCCCGGCGACGGGCCGCTCCGGTGCCTGAGGGCGGCGCGGGCACGCGCGCGTTCGAGCAGGTGCGGCCGGTGCGGCTCTACGAACGCATCGTCGAGCAGGTGGAGGAGGCCGTCGGACGGGGCGAGCTGCTGCCCGGCCAGCGCCTGCCGAGCGAGCGCGAGCTCGTCCTCCAGTTCGGCACGAGCCGCGCGACCGTGCGCGAGGCGCTGCGCGTCCTCGAGAGCAACGGCGTCGTCCGGTCCCGCCCCGGCGACCCCAACGGCCCGGAGATCCTGCCCGTCACCTCGGGACAGTTGACCAAGCAGATGCGCCGCCTGGCCCGGGCCGACGGGCTGACGCTGTCCCAGCTGCTCGTGTCGCGGATGATGCTCGACTCGACGGCCAACCGGCTCGCCGCGACGCTGCGCACCGACGAGCAGCTGGCCGAGATGGAGGCCGCGATCGGGCAGATGCGCGAGGCCGTGGAGGGCGGCTACACCTCCTTCAGCGAGGCCGACTTCGCCTTCCACGAGGCCATCGCCCGCGCCAGCGGCAACACGCTCATCCAGGTGTGCAACGCCGTCGTGCGCGACACGGTGCTGTCCCTCATCTCGGACAAGATCGCCCACGCCCGCAACAGCAAGGCGCTCATGAAGCGCTCGCTCGGCCACCACGAGCAGGTGCTCGACGCGATCCGCGCCGGCGACGGCGAGCGGGCGGCCCACGCGTCGCTGCACAGCCTCTACGACTACTACGCCGGCTACGTGCCGGCAGGCGAGCGCGCGACCCTCCGGGCCCTCCTCGACCACTGACCCGATCCGGACCGCGCCGGCACCCCGTCGGGGTGCCGCCGGCACCCCGGCGGCACCCCCGGCGGGGCGGCGTACCGCGTCGGCTCGGGACCGGGCAGAATGCGTGGCTCCATGCGTCGTCGACAAGGAGTGCGTGACCGGTGAGTGTGCAGTCGATCGAGCGGCGGATCGCCGAGGAGCTCGAGGTTCGTGAGAGCCAGGTCACCGCGGCGGTGGGGCTGCTCGACGGCGGCTCGACCGTGCCGTTCGTGGCCCGCTACCGCAAGGAGGTCACCGGTGGCCTCGACGACGCGCAGCTGCGCTCGCTCGAGGAGCGCCTCACCTACCTGCGCGACCTCGAGGACCGCCGCGCCGCCGTGCTCGCCTCCATCGACGAGCAGGGCAGGCTCGACGACGCGCTCCGTGCCCGCATCCTCGCCGCCGAGACCAAGGCCCGGCTCGAGGACATCTACCTGCCGTTCAAGCCGAAGCGGCGCACCAGGGCACAGATCGCCCGCGAGGCCGGTCTCGAGCCGCTCGCGGACCTCCTCCTGGCATCCCCCGACACCGACCCCGCCTCTGCGGCGACCGGTTTCGCCGACGCCGACAAGGAGGTCGCCGACGCCACGGCGGCGCTCGACGGCGCGCGCTCGATCCTCGTCGAGCGGTTCGCCGAGGATGCCGACCTCATCGGCGACCTGCGCCGGCGGGTCTGGGCCAAGGGCCACCTCGTCGCACGCGTGCGCAGCGGCAAGGAGGAGGACGGCGCGAAGTTCGCCGACTACTTCGCGTTCGACGAGCCCCTGCACAGACTTCCCTCGCACCGCATCCTGGCCATGTTCCGCGGCGAGAAGGAGGACGTGCTGACCCTCGAGGTGAGCCCCACCGACCCGTCCGCCGACGCCGAGCCGGGGCCGAGCGAGTTCGAACGGGCCATCGCCCGCCGCTTCGGGATCGAGAACCGCGGCCGCGCGGCCGACCAGTGGCTGGCCGACACGGTGCGCTGGGCGTGGCGCACCAAGATCGTCGTGCACCTCGGCGTCGACGCCCGGATGCAGCTGCGCCGGGCGGCCGAGGAGGAGGCCGTCCGCGTCTTCGCCGCGAACCTGCGCGACCTGCTGCTCGCGGCCCCGGCGGGCGCCCGCGCCACGATGGGTCTGGACCCGGGCTTCCGCACCGGCGTCAAGGTCGCCGTCGTCGACGCCACCGGACGCGTCCTGGCCACCGACGTCATCCACCCGCACGTGCCGCAGAACCGGTGGGACCAGTCGGTCGAGACCCTGGCCCGTCTCGCCGAGGCGCACGGCGTCGAGCTCGTCGCGATCGGCAACGGCACCGCCTCGCGCGAGACCGACCGCCTCGCGGCCGACCTCGTCAGGCGCCACCCCGAGCTGGGACTGACGACCGCCGTCGTGTCGGAGGCGGGTGCGTCGGTCTACTCGGCGTCGGCGTTCGCCTCGGCGGAGCTGCCGGGCATGGACGTGTCGCTGCGCGGCGCCGTGTCGATCGCCCGGCGCCTGCAGGACCCGCTCGCCGAGCTCGTCAAGATCGACCCGAGGTCGATCGGCGTCGGCCAGTACCAGCACGACGTCTCGCAGGTGGCGCTCTCCCGCTCGCTCGACGCGGTCGTCGAGGACTGCGTCAATGCCGTCGGGGTCGACGTCAACACCGCGTCGGCTCCGCTGCTGACCCGCGTGTCCGGCATCACCGGCTCGCTCGCCGAGGGGATCGTCGCCCACCGCGACGCGCACGGCCCGTTCCGCACCCGGTCCGCGCTCAAGGACGTCCCCCGGCTCGGGCCCAAGGCGTTCGAGCAGGCGGCCGGGTTCCTCCGGATCGCCGGCGGGGACGACCCGCTCGACGCCTCCGCCGTGCACCCCGAGGCCTACCCCGTCGTGCGACGGATGCTCGAGGCCACCGGAGCCGAGCTGACCGACCTCATCGGCAACACCGCGGCGCTCGGCCGGATCCGCGCCGAGGACTTCGTCGACGACAGGTTCGGCCTGCCGACGGTCACCGACATCATCGGCGAGCTCGACAAGCCCGGCCGCGACCCGCGCCCCTCGTTCCGCACCGCGACGTTCAAGGAGGGCGTCGAGGAGGTCAAGGACCTACGGCCCGGCATGACGCTCGAGGGGGTGGTGACCAACGTCGCCGCCTTCGGCGCCTTCATCGACGTCGGCGTCCACCAGGACGGGCTGGCGCACGTGTCGGCGCTGTCCAGGCAGTTCGTCCGCGACCCGCGCGAGGTGGTCAAGCCCGGTGACGTCGTCATGGTCAAGGTGCTCGACGTGGACGTCCCCCGCAAGCGGATCTCGCTGACGCTGCGCCTCGACGACGAGGTGCCGGCGTCCGGTGAGCGGCCCACGACGCGCAGTGGCCGCGCCGATGGTGGTCAGCGTCAGGGTGGTCAGCGTCAGGGTGGTCAGCGCCAGGGCGGTCAGCGCCAGGGCGGCCGCTCGGCGGGAGCCGGGCCGAGCCAGCCTGCTCAGCAGCCGGGGGCGGGCCGGCGCGACCGGCGTGACACGCCCGCGAACGGCGCCGTGGCCGACGCGCTGCGGCGCGCCGGCTGGACCGGCTGAGGGGCCGCGGGCCGGTTCCTGCCTCGGGCGGACCGGGTCCGTCCGGGGCCTTGTCGTCGGCGCCCACCTCTGGTCGACTGGACCCACGATGGGTCCGGCCCGTCCGGGGCCGGGTCGTAGCCAGTCGAAGGCACACGGAGGTGCCCATGAGCAGTGCAGGCAGCGCAGCCGAGCCCGTCACCGCGCCGGTGGAGGACGCCGAGCCCGACCAGTCCCTCGCCGGGGTCCACACCAGTGCCTCGTTCGACCACTCGGTCGAGCAGGTCTGGCTGCACCTGGTCAACGGACGCGGCACCGAGGCGCTTCTCGGCCCGGGCGTCAGACTCGGCAGCAAGGGTGAGTCGTGGCACAGCGACGAGGGCCCCCACGGCGTCGTGCGCAGCTGGCACCCGATGGAGCAGATCCGCGTGTCCTGGCACCCGCACGCCGACGGGCCGCTCAGCATCGTCGACCTCCAGCTGCGGCCCGAGGGTTCGGGCACGCGCCTCGACCTGTTCCACGAGGGCGAGGGCATCGCCGAGGACGGAGCCGGCGACAAACGGCGCTGGGACGACGCGCTCCACCGGTTCGGCGCATCCCTGCAGGGCTGACCCCGGGTCCACGGCGCTCTCGGCTGGGCGGACCTGCCCTCCAGCATGGGTACCGCTCCCCATGTCGCGTGTCGCCGCTGCCCGCTAGCGTGCGCGTGTCCGTCAGCCAGACGGCACGACACAGACAGGGGACCCCATGATCCGCAGGATCCGACGCGCCGCCACCGGCGCCGTGCTCGCCGTCGCCGCCGGGGCTGCGGTCGTCGCCGCGCCGCAGGGCTCGGTGCCGACGCTGCCGCAGGCGAGCGCCGCCATCACCTGTGACACCGCCACCGGTGGCACGAAGTTCTATCCCGGCGACGACTCGAGCCGCACGTACAACACGACCTTCCACAACGGCGTCGGCATCGACCACTACCTGTCGAGCTACGTCCCCCAGGGCCTTGGCATGTGGGAGGACTGGAACGGCGGCACCGAGGACCTCTTCCTCGTCGGCATGCACCACGAGGACGAGAACGACCACGCCTCCCTCGTCTACGGCGTGACCCCGGGCGGCACCGTGCGCGGGGCCGCCTACCTGCCCAAGGGCGCCCACGTCGGCGGCCTCAAGACCTACCGGGGCTGGCTGTACGTCCAGCAGGACACGAGCACCATCCGGCGCTACAGCCTGGCCGCCGTCCGGTCCAGCTTCCGCAGCGCCGGCATCCAGTCCCTCGGCGGCGGCACGTCGCTCAGGGTCAGCGGCGTCAGCTTCTTCGACATCTACGGCGGCAAGCTCTACGGCGGCCTCTTCGACGAGGACAGCCGCAACGTCATGCGCCGGTACACGATCACCTCGACCGGAGGCCTGTCGCTCGACACGTCGTGGGGCCCGCTCCAGGTGCCGATGAAGTCGCAGGGCCTGCTCGTGCAGAACGACACGTACGTCTTCAGCACGTCGTCGGGGCGCAACAACCGCAGCAACATCTACGTCGTGCGCCGCGGCTACACGAAGACCCAGAGCATCGAGAGCGTGCGCTACCGCTGCTTCCGCGCCCCGGTCCTGTCGCAGGAGCTCGTCGACTACGCCGGCCGGGCCTACCTGTCCTTCGAGGGTGGCGCCGACTACTTCGACGGCGCCTGGCCCTGGACCACCGCCGACAACCGGATCAAGAACCTGCACTGGGCCTCCACGAGCACGTTGCGCGGTCTCGTGTGGTGACGGGCTGAGGAGCGCGTGGGTCAGCGCACGACGAGCACCGGGCAGGCCGCCTCGTGGATGACCCGGTGGCTCACCGAACCGAGGAGCAGGCCGGTGAACCCGCCGTGGCCACGCGAGCCGACGACGACCAGTCCCGCATGGACGGTGAGGTCGGCAAGGGTCTGCCCGGGGTCGCCGTAGAGCACCTCGGTCGTGACGTCGAGCTGCGGGTGGTCGGCGCGGGCGCGGTCCGCGAGCCGGGTCACCGTCTGCTCGGCGTGCTCGCGGGTCGCGTGCGTGTCGTCCGTGCCGGCCTTGGCCGTCTCGGCGTACGCCCACGCCTCCATCGAGGCGGAGTGGGCGACGCGGACGACGTGCAGCGCGGCGTGCTCGCGCGCGGCCCAGGCGGCGGCCGCGTCGAGCGCCCGCTGCGACGCGTCGGAGTCGTCGACGCCGACGACGACGGCGTGGTCGGGTCCGGGCCGCACGGCCTGCGCCACGGTGGCGCCCTCCTGCTCCCCCGGGCTCCGGACGACGACGACGGGACAGTGCGCGTGTGCGACGAGGGCGTAGGAGGTGGAGCCGAGGATCCCTGCCCGCAGGCGACCGTGGCCACGGCTGCCGACGACGAGCAGCTCGGCGTCACGGGAGGCCTCGACGAGCTGCCCGGCCGGGCTGCCCAGCTGGTACTGCGTGTCGATGTGGGCTGCCTCGAGGACGTCGGAGGCGTGTTCGGCCCCCTCGTCGACGAGCTTCTTGGCCGCCTGCTCGAGCATCGGCTCGACCTGCGACACGTCGACCGCCGGGAAGGCCGGCACCATCGACAGACTGATGGTGTGCAGGATCGTGAGTCGGGTTGCGAGCCGGCGGGCCGTCTCGGCGGCCCACTCGAGCGCGAGCCGCGCGCTCGGCGACCCGTCGTAGCCGACGACGACGCCGCGGGCTTCGTTGGCCTGGTCGTTCATGGAAGCACCCCTCCCTGGGTCGGGGCCGGGGCCGTCGCTCCAGCCACCTCCATCGTCCCGCGTGCGGGCGCGCCGGGCGCTCCCCTGTGGCCCGCAGGACATGTGAGGTGTGGAACACGGTCCAGGGCGACGGACGCGTGCCGCACGTCCCCGTGGAGACACCTCCCCCGCGCGCACCGCGTACCGCCCGGGGTGTCGCCGCCCCGGGCGGCATGGGGTATCACGGAGGCATGAGCATCGAACCGGAGCCCCGCCCCGACGAGTTCGAGCCCGAAGAGGCCGAGCCCGAGGAGGAGTACGCGCCCGTGGGCGACCACCCCGACGACGCGACGGCGCACGCCGCCGAGGCCGACCTGCTCGAGCAGGAGCAGGAGGTCGAGTTCGACGAGGACGACGACGCCCCGGACCTCGCCGAGGAGGACCGCGCCTGACGCCGGAGCCGACTCTCGCCCCACCCCGGTGAGCGACGACAGCCGTCAGCCGACGGCCTTGGCGGCGTCCACCTCCCCTGCGCCGTACCAGCTGTTCTGGGTCAAGGTGCCCTCGCACGTCTGCGGCGCCCCGGAGTCCAGACCCGGGAAGAACGCATAGGCGGACGTGTCGGTCGGGCACGCGATCGGGTTGGTGGCGTCCTCCACCGCCGCGGACAGCGCTCCGGTGCGCTTGCCCGTCACGGATGCGACGAGCGCGGCGACCCCGGTGACGTGCGGTGCAGCCATCGACGTGCCCTGCTGGTAGCAGTACGTGGCGCCGCTCGGGTCGACGACGCGTCGGGAAGCCAGGCAGGTGGACGTCAGCAGCGCGGCCGGCCAGGTCGACAGCACGCGACCGTTGGGTGCGGCCGCCGTGAGCTGCAGGATGGAGTCGCCGCCGGGCGCCGCGACGTCGGCGGTCGAGATGCCGAACGAGGAGTAGAACGACTTGAGGTGCAGGTTGCCCGTCGCGGTGACGCCGACGACGCCGGGTGCCTCGGTCGGGAAGACGGCGCAGGCGTTGGTGACCTCCCGGGTGACCGGCGTCGTGTCGTCCGGGCTCGTCTGGTCGAACGTCGGGTGCGACAGGTCGTCGGCCTGGTTGCCCTCGGCGGCGACGACGAGAACGCCCCTGTTCTGCGCGTACCTGAGGGCACGCTCCTCGGCTGTCCAGATGGCGCGCTGCGTGGGGTCGTTCTTGCAGTTGAACAGCCACGGGTCGGCGAAGTAGCTGTTGTTCGTCACCGCGACGCCGTGGTCGCCGGCCCACATGAAGGCGCAGACGACCGCCTCGGGGAAGAAGAACCCGTCGGCGTTGCCGGCCTTGATGCCGGCGATCCGGACGCTCGGAGCCACGCCGACGATGCCGATGCCGTTGGCGGCCGCCGCGATGGTGCCCGCGGTGTGCGTGCCGTGGCCGTTGTCGTCGGCCGCGGCCACCTTGCCGGGCACGGGTGCACCGCCGACGCAGTTGACGCTGGCGGCGTCGTCGACGTTGGCGGCGAGGTCGGGGTGGGTCCAGTCGAGGCCGGTGTCGATGTCACCGACGAGGACCGAGCGGTTGCCGGTCGACACGGCGTGCGCCGCCGGGGCGTGGATCTGGTCCATGTCCCACTGGAGTCCGGACAAGGTGTCGCCGGTGGGCGCCGTCGGAGCGGCGTCGGTGGCCGACTGCGTCGCGTCGGCGCCTGAGGCGTCGTCGACTCGTGTGGCGAACTTCACTGTGGCAGAGACTCCCTCGACGCCCTTGACGGCACGCATCGACTGCGCGAACGACGAGGAGGAGGACGACGCGACGACGACCGAGATCGCGGGCCACGACGAGACGACGCGGCCGCCGGCGGCGGTCACCGAGCGCGACGCACCGGTCAGCGAGGCGCCCTGGGAGTAGACGACGAGGTAGGTGGAGGCTCCGCTCGTCGACGTGTCCGCGGCGGACGCGCCGGACGCGACGACGAGGGGTGCGAGGCCCGACAGGGCGAGAGCTCCGGCCGCGACCACGGACGCGGCGGTGAGCGAACGAGAACGTCCCCGAGAAGTGTCTGCGGACATGGGTCCTCACTTCCACGACGGCCACGCGCGGCGCGCTCCGTCGTCGGGCCGTCCACGTCGGCGGCCCGCTGCCGACGCTAGACCCGCCGGGTCCCCGCCGTCGACCGCTTCCCGGCGAGCCGGGCGCACACCGTCCGCCACGCCTCAGGCGTGGGCCCACGGGCCGTGGTGAACGCCCTGCGCCCGGGTCACGCGGCTCGTAGCATCGGGACATGACGCTCCTCGAGCGTGCCGAGCAGCTGCGCGCCGTCGCGGGCTGGCTCGACGACGCCGCGGCCGGGCACGGCCGGCTCGTCTACGTCGCCGGCGAGGCGGGCATCGGCAAGTCGACGTTCGTCGGCCACGTCGTCTCGCAGGCCGGCGCCCGCGCTCGCGCCCTCGTCGGGCAGTGCGACGGTGCGGCGACACCGGCACCGCTCGGACCGCTCGCCGAGATGGTGCCCGGCCTGCCGCCCGGCACCTGGCCGCCGGACGCCACGCGGCACGAGGTGCTCACGCGTCTCGTCGACGTCCTGCGCGCACCGCCGGGCGCCGAGCCGTACCTCCTCGTCGTCGAGGACGCCCACTGGGCCGACGAGGCGACCCTGGACCTGTTGCGGCACCTGGCCCGACGCGTCCACGGCTGTCGGGCGCTCGTGCTCGTGACGTACCGGCCCGAGGACACCGGGCCCACCTCGGGGCTGCGGATCCTGCTCGGTGACACGGCCTCCGCGGACGGGACGCGTCGGGTCGACCTCCCGCCGCTGACGCTCGAGGGCGTGACGGCGCTCGCCGAGGAGTACGCGCGGAGGCACCCGGAGGCAGGGCACGTCGACGCGCGCCGGCTGCACGACGTCACCGGCGGCAACGCCTTCTTCGTCACGGAGGTGCTGTCGGGCGGTACGGCCCGGGTCCCCCCCACGGTCCGGGACGCCGTGCTCGCCCGGGTGGCCCGGCTGGACGAGGCCGCGCAGCGCGCTCTCGAGGTGGTGGCCCTGGCCGGCGCCCGGGTCGACACCAAGCTCGTCGAGGAGCTCGTCCGCGACGGCCTCACCGCCCTCGACGAGCCGCTCTCACGGGGGTTGCTCGTCCTGTCCGGCGGCGAGCTGACGTTCCGCCATGAGCTCGGCCGGCTCGCCGTCGTCGACGACGTCCCGCCCGGGCGGCGGATCCACGTCCATCGGCGCCTGCTCGAGGCCTACCTGCGCCGGGGCGCGGACCCGGAGGTCCTCGCCCACCACGCCGACGCGGCCGGTGACGCCGTGCGGGTGCTGGAGTTCGCACCGGTGGCCGCCGAACGTGCTGCCGCCCTCGGTGCCCACCGTCAGGCGGTCGAGCAGTACCGACGCGCCCTGGCCCACGCGGACGCCCTGCCGACCGGACGCGTCCCGGACGCCACGCGCGCGGACCTGTTGTGGGCGCTCGGGTACGAGCTGTACCTCACCGACCGCATCGAGGCCGCCATCACGGCCGTCGACGCCGCCAGGTCCATCTGGGCAACGGCCGGCGACGAGGTCCGTGTCGGCGACGCGTGGCGGTGCCTGTCGCGGCTGTCGTGGTTCGCCGGGCGCAACGAGGACGCCGAGGCCCAGGCACGCACAGCCGTCGACGTGCTCGCGGGGCACCCCGGTGTCGAGCTCGCGCTCGCGTACAGCAACACGACCCAGCTGCGGATGCTGTCCAGCGACGTCGCCGGCACGCGCGAGTGGGGCGCCCGCACCCTCGACCTCGTCGAACGGCTGCCCAACGGACCGAGGCGGACGGAGGTTCGGGTGCACGCCCTCAACAACCTCGGCACCATCGAGGTCGTCGTCGGGGACGTCGTCGCGGGCACCCAGCTGCTCACGGCCAGCCTCGAAGGAGCGCGGGCCGCGGACCTGCACGAGCACGCCGCGCGGGCGTACTGCAACCTGGCGTCGGCGGCCGTGACCCAGCGGCGGCACGACGAGGCCAGGCGATGGCTCGACGAGGGCATCGACTACTGCGCCGACCGCGACCTCGACTCATGGACGCTGTACCTCCTCGGCTGGCGTGCCCGCCTCGGGCTCGACCGCGGCGAGCACGTGGCGGCCCGCCGCGACGCCGACTCCGTCGGTCGCGGGGAGGTGGCGCCGGTCGGTGCCCTCGAACCGCTCGTGACGCTGGCCCAGCTGCGGGCCCGACGGGGAGAGGACGGGTGGCAGCCGCTCATCGCGCGGGCCGCCCGGCTCGCCGACGGCATGCGCGAGATACAGCGCGTCGCCCCGGTGGTGGCGGCCCAGGCCGAGTTCGCTTGGCTCGCAGGCGAACCCGAACGCGCGCGCGACATCGCCCTCGCCGCCTGGCCACTGGCTCGCGACGCCGACTGCGCGTGGAACCGTGGCGCGGTGGCCCGCTGGCTCACGCCCGAGGACGTGAAGACGGACGGCGACGAGCTCTTCGGGGGCACGGCGCCCGGTGCCCTCCTGGCGCCACCGTTCGCCGCCGAGCACGAGCGACGGTGGCAGCAGGCCGCGCAGCTCTGGGCGCGCCTGCACTCACCCTTCGACGAGGGCCTGGCCCTGGCCCGAAGCGGCGACCGCGACCTCATGACGGCGGCCGTCGGCCTCTTCGAGGGGATCGGCGCCGACGGGGCCGCAGCGCGCGTCCGGACCGACCTCCGGGCGCACGGCTGGCCGGCGCCGCGCGCCGCCCGCGCCAGCACGCGTCGCCACCCAGCAGGCCTGACCCCGCGTGAGAGCGAGGTGCTCGACCTGCTCACCGCAGGCCTCACCGACGCCGCCATCGCCGAGAGGCTCGTCATCTCGCGTCGCACGGCCGAGCACCACGTCGCCTCGATCCTCGCCAAGGTCGGGGTGGGCAGCCGGCGCGACCTGGCCAACCTGGGTGGTTCCGTAGCCGCGAATGGGTAGCCGCCACCCATGACCGGTGGGCGGCGTGCGGCGACGCTGGAGTCATCGACCACTCGACGGAAGGAACGAACCATGCCGCTCTTCATGGACGTGCACACCCTCGGCGACGGCGTCACCATGTCGGACGTCGCCAAGGCCCACGAGGCCGACCTCGCCACCCAGGGGCAGTACGGGGTCAGCTACCTGCGCTACTGGGTCGACGAGGACCGGGGCCAGATCTTCTGCCTCGTCGAGGCACCCGACGCCGAGGCCGCGAACACCGTGCACCGCGAGGCGCACGGCCTCGTCGCGGACTCGATCTACCAGGTGCAGGAAGGCGCCTGACGGCCGGATCAGCGCGATGCCGGACGCCGTGGACGGGCAGGTCCACGGCGTCCGGCATCGACGCCCGAGTCCGGCGTTGACGTCTCCGGTCCGTGGAGTTGTGGCGTTTCACCCCGGGAGGCGCCCAGCCGACCTACGTTGTCGTCGGGACACGGAGGGGGGTGCCATGGCCGAAGGCGGATCCGCGCGAGAGCGCGCCGCGACGCTGCGCGCCAAGGCGGCCACCGCCCGGCAGGAGTCGGAGGCGGCGGCGCACCGCGCGGCGGCGCTCGAGGAGCAGGCCCGGCGCTGGGAGTCGGGAGCCGCCGGGGAGCAGGTCGTCGGCGCCGAGCTGGCGCGCCTCCCGCGGACGTGGGCGTGCTTGCACGACCGGTTGCTGCGGCCGGGACGGTCGCGCGTCAACCTCGACCACGTGGTTATCGGTCCCGGCGGGGTCTTCCTCGTCGACGCGAAGAACTGGTCGGGTGGCGTCTCCGAGTACGACGGGACGCTCTGGCAGCACACCGGCTCGAGCCGGTCCCGGCGGCCGGCGGTGGAGCAGGTGGGGCGCGCCGCCGGGGAGATGGAGCGGACGCTGGCGGTCCCCGTCGTGCCCGTGCTGGCACTGGCCGGCGGCTCCGCGGCCGCCTTTGACTCCCGCCGTGTGGGCGGCATCGACATCGTGCCGGTGCACGACCTGCGCGAGTGGTTGCTCAGGCAGCCCGGCCACCTGCCCCCTGCCGAGGTGGAGCTGCTGCGACGCCGCGTCGACCTGGCGTTCCCGGCAGCGTCGGTGGGCGTTGACGCCGTCAGCCCGGACACGTCGGAGCTCACGGTGGCCCAGGTGCTCGCCAGCGGGAAGGCCCGGACCCGGTCCGGGACACACGCTCGACGCACAAGGCGCGCGGGGAACGGACACTCCACGGCGCGCTTCCGCCGCTTCGCCGGCCGCAGGACAGTACTTGCCCGGGGTGTCATCGCCCTTGGCCTCTTCGCGCTGCTCGCGGCCGTCCTGCCGTACGGGCTGTTCATCATCGGGGGGCATGGGGTCAGGACCCTTGCGACATCGCTTCTCCCCGGAGCAGGTGACAGGACCCCGTCGAGGCCGAACTCCCTCTACTGCCAGGACTATCCGGTCAGACGCATGAAGGCGGTGCTCGCGACCTCCGTGACGGCGAGCACCGAGAACAGCGGCGACGGGTGCAGGTGGTACCTGGGGCCAGCGGTGGACGTGCCGACCATGCTGGACCTGCAGATCGGAGCGTCGGCCGACGTCGTCGTGAGGGCCGTTGCGAGGGACCGTGCCCTCGCAACGGCGGGATCGGGGACCGCCCGTGTCTGGGTGGCCGCAGGGTTGCGCGTCCGGCAATGGGAAGCTGCGGACCTGCGTGCACCATCCTCGTTCATGCTCTCGATGGACTACCGCTATCCCGAAGGCGCAACGCCGGCCACACGACGCAGGGTCGACGAGGCTGAGCTCTCGAGGATCGCGCGGTTGTCCGAGGACCTCGCGATGTGGATGCGGTCCGCTCGTTGAGCTCCATGGCACAGCACGCGTGGACGCTTACTCATGAGGGAATACGATTGGCCTGCAAGACTTTTCGTCGAATCAAACCTTGACTTCCTGTTCGAACTGGTGTTCGATAGGGAGATGAGGGGTCAAGGGACGCGCAGTGCTGACGCGCTGGTCGAGGAGGCCGAGGCGCTCGCCGACGTGGCGTCGCTCGTCGAGGCCTACCCCATGCGAACGCGTCGCGGCGTCCCGGTGCGGCAGCGGTCGCTCTCCCTGCTCGAGCGGTCCCTGAGGCGCAACGCCGCTCGGCACGTCCTCAACCAGCTGATGCCCGATCTCGTCGCCGAGCTCCTCGACGCCGCCGCCGACGACCTCGACGACTCCCCTGACCGCGGCCCCGAGGCCCACGCCGATGCCGAGCTTCGGCTCGTCGAGGCCGTCGAGTCCTGCAAGGCCGCCCTGGACGCGGCAGGCTTGGAGGCGCTCGCTCGGCTCCGGTCGTGCATCGAGTCGGCCGAGCTGGGGCGCGTCGCCGGCACCGGCGGCACCCGGCCGTCCGGATGGCTCGACGCTGACGAGCTCACCGTCCTGGAAGTCACCACGGCCACGGGGCTCGGACCGCAGGAGGTGCACGACAGGCTGGGCCTCGCGACGGCCCGCTCCAGCGCCGCCGCAGAGCTGCGCGACCGGCTCCGGTCAGGCGCGGTCAGCCTTCATCGGGCTCGTGTCCTGCACGCCGAGGTCCGCCATCTCGAGGACGCCGCGGCGGTTGGCGTCGTGGACTCGACGCTGCGTCCCAAGGACGGTGCGCCGCCGTCCCCGACCCTGTTCCGCCAGCGCCTCACGCGCGCCTGCGTCGCGGCCGACCGCGACACAGCCCGACGCCGTCGGGACGCCCGCCGGCGACGCGGTGCGTTCGCCCGCATCGATGCCGACGGGCTCGGGGTCCTCACCGTGACCAACGACGCGGACAAGATCGTGGCCGCGATGGAGCGCGCCGATGCTCTTGCACGAGCCGCACGGCAGGCCGGCGACCGGCGCAGCCTCGACGTCCTGCGCGCCGACGCCATCACCGACCTGCTCGTGCTCGGGTCGATGGCGGCGAACAGCGGGGCGGCCGAAGAGGTGTCAGTCCGCGAAGGCCCGGACGACGCCGCCTGGAGGACGCTCCTGGGGCGTCGCCCGTCAGCCTCGGTCACGCTCGTCGTCCCGCTGCCCGTGGCGCTCGGCCACGTCGACGCCCCGTGCGAGGTGCCCGGTCACGGCTGGGTGGGCCCCGAACAGGCACGGCGGATGATGCTGCACCCCGCGTCGCGCTGGCGGATGCTGGCGGTGGACCCGAGCACGGGCGCTGCCACCGCTGTCGGGACCACCGCCTACCGGCCGACGGCATCGATGCGTGCGGTCGTCGAGGCCGTCGACGGCACCTGCCGTGGGCCCGGATGCACCGTCCCGGCCGCTCGCTGCGACCTCGACCACGACATCCCCTGGCCGCACGGCCCCACCGAGGTCACCAACCTCACGAGCAAGCATCGGCTGCACCACAACGCGCGCACCCACGGTCACTGGAGCGCGTCGCGGGACCCCGACGCCAGGGTCCACTGGCGCACGGCTGCCGGACGACGCTACGTCACCGAGCCGAAGGACTGGCTCGAGGACCTGCGGCCGCCACCCGAACCTGCCCGCCGCCCACGCGTCATCGACGAGCTTCCGCCGTTCTGAGGCCCGCTCGCGTTCTGAGCACCGCTCGCGTTCTGAGCACCGCTCGCGGGCGGCGTCACGACGCGGCGTCGAGCGGGTCAGGGAGTCGGTGCACCCCCTCCGCCGTGGCGACGTGGAAGCCGAGCAAGCGCACACCGGCCTTCCGGCAGGCGGCGATCCCGGCCTCGTGCCACTCCCGATCGGCGTCGGTCGGACGGGCTCCGTGCGGGCGCCCTCGGCCGAGCAGGATCGAGCCGCCGGACTCTCTGACCAGCGGAAGGACGAGGTCCAGCAGCCGGACCAGGTCGGCCGGATCCGCATCCTCCGGCACGTCGTTGAGGACGAGAGGTTGCAGGCCGCGGCCGGCGTGGTCGCAGATCATCAGCCCGATGCACCCCCCGGCGCGGTCGGCCTCGCCGAGGATGAGGTCGATGACGTCGCCGGCCGCGACGGGATCGGTGAGGGGGATCTCGCTGGCGCGCTGGGGCAGGTCGTCGAAGGTCATGCCAGCCATCGTGGCCCGAGCCCGCGAACGCTCGCCGGAGTTGTCCCCAGGTCGATGCGCGCGGGCTCGTGCCCCGGTGGGCCGAACGCCAGGGTCTGCGAGGGTCAGGCCACGCGGGTCTTCGGGGCGTTCTCCGCGGTCTTGCCGGGGTCGCGCTCGACGATGTCCCCGAGGGCGTCGTCGATGCGGGCCATGAGCTCGGGCTCGAGCCTCACGCCCGCGGCCTTGACGTTCTCGGCCACCTGCTCGGGACGAGAGGCACCCACCAGAGCGGCGGCGACGTTCTCGTTCTGCAGCACCCATGCGACCGCGAGCTGGGCCATCGTGAGGCCCGCGTCGTCGGCGACGGGCTGGAGCTTCTGGACCCGCGTCAGGACGTCGTCGTTCATGAACCGCTTGATCATGTCGGCGCCGCCCTTCTCGTCGGCCGCCCGGGAACCTGCGGGAGGCTGCTGCCCGGGCTGGTACTTGCCGGTGAGGACGCCCTGCGCGATCGGGCTCCACACGATCTGGCTGACCCCGAGCTCCTGGCACGTCGGGATGACCTCGCTCTCGATGACCCGCCACAGCATGGAATACTGCGGCTGGCTCGAGATCAGTTGCACGCCAAGGTCTTTCGCGAGCGCGTGGCCCGCGCGGATCTGCTCGGCCGTCCACTCGCTGACGCCGATGTAGAGGGCCTTGCCCTGACGGACGACGTCGGCGAACGCCTGCATCGTCTCCTCGAGGGGCGTCTCCGTGTCGTAACGGTGTGCCTGGTAGAGGTCGACGTAGTCGGTCTGCAGCCGGGTCAGCGACCCGTTGATCGACTCCATGATGTGCTTTCGCGAGAGCCCGGTGTCGTTCTTGCCACCGGGGCCGGTGGGCCAGTAGACCTTCGTGAAGATCTCGAGGCTCTCGCGCCGCTCGCTCTTGAGCGCCTCGCCGAGGACGCTCTCGGCCTTGGTGTTCGCATAGACGTCGGCCGTGTCGAACGTGCTGATGCCGGCGTCGAGCGCGGCGCGGACACATTGCGTCGCCACGTCGTTCTCGACCTGCGAGCCGTGCGTGAGCCAGTTGCCGTAGGTGATCTCGGAGATCTTGAGCCCGCTGTTGCCCAGGTGACGGAAGTTCATGGCGCCCACCGTATGCCCCGCGACCTGCGCCGCTCGATCCCGCGTCCATGGTCGGTCGGGCGAGAGAGTGCCGCGGGTGGGTACGGGACCCATATGCCTCAAGACACCCAGACGCTTCCGTTGCCGGCCCGCTTCGCCGTGGCGCTCGAGCGCGACGACCGGCTGGATCGCGCCACGGCCCTCGCGCAGCGAGTCACCGCACCGCTGGGCCGCGGCGCCACCGCGTCCGTGCTCAGCGGACGCTGGATGGGCCACGCCCTGCACCCTTCCCTCACCGACGTGCCGATCGGCCTCTTCACCGCGGCCGGCGTGCTCGACGCGCTGGGTGGAGTCGAGTCTCGGCCGGCGGCGCGCCGACTCATCGGGCTCGGCCTGCTCGCTGCGGCACCGACGGCGGCGTCCGGCTGGACGGAGTGGCACGGGGCCGAACAGCGCGACCGGCGTGTCGGCGTCGTCCACGCCGTCCTCAACGTCGGGTCGCTCGCGGCGTACACCGGCTCGTGGATGGCCAGACGGAGGGGGCGCCACGCAACCGGGGTGGTGCTCGCGCTGGCCGGTTCCGGCCTGACCGGTGTCGCCGCCTACCTCGGCGGACACCTGGCAAGCGCCCGTGGTGTCGCGACACGTCACCCAGCACTCAGCGAGAGGAACGAGACCATGTCCGAAGCCGAGCAGCCGAAACCCGCCTCGTCACCCCTGACGGCGCGGGACGTCGTCGAGGCCGTCACCGCGCAGCACGGTGAGATCACCCGCCTGCTTCGCGCCGTGCGCACCGCCGACGACGGCACCCGGGCTGACGCGCTGCACCGTCTCTGCGCGTACCTGGCCGGTCATGAGGCGGTGGAGGAGGTGCTCCTGCACCCACGCGCCGAGGCGACCCCGGACCCGGCACTGGGTTCGCAGCGCGTCGTCGAGGAGGAGGGCGTCGGGCAGCAGATCGGGCGCCTGGAGGACGCCGGCGTCACCTCCCCGGTCTTCGTGACCCAGCTCGGGCTCCTCGAGGAGGCGATCACGCAGCACGCCGCCGCGGAGGAGAAGCAGGAGCTGCCAGGCATCCTCGACTCGGTCGACGCCTCGGATGCTGCCCTCATCGTCCGCGCCCTGCGCGAGCAGGAGGCCGCCGCCGACCGTCGAACCGGCTCGTTCGCCGAGATGCTCGAGATGGCCAGGCACGACGTCCGTGGGCTCGCGGCACGACGCTGAAAAGGATGTGCCATCCGGAATCTTCAAGTTGGCTCGAACGTTCCTCACATGACCCCTCCGGGCTGGACCCGGATCGAAGACGTGGAAAGAGGTGGATCGTGAGGCGCAGGAAGTACGAGGAGTTCGAGACCGACAACGGCACGGTGCTGCACTACGTCCGCCACGAGAACGGTGGCGGATACGTCGAGCGTCACGCCGAGGTCGACCCGAGCGCCTACGTCGGTGACACGGCGTACGTGGACCGGGGCGCGACCGTCGGACCCCGCGCCAACATCCAAAGCGGCGCATGGATCGATGCCGGCGCCACGGTGCACGCCGACGCCGAGATCGGCTCGGCTGCCCACATCGGGCGAGGCGCCGTCGTGGGACGCCGCGCCCGGGTCGGTGCGCGCACCAAGGTCGGACCACGTGCGCACATCTGGGACGGCGCGCGCATCGACGTCGACGAGACGATCGGCGCCGATGCCGTGATCCGCAGGCCCAGCACCAAGCGCCACGCCGCCTAGGACTCGGGCGGACGTGACCGCAACCGAAGGGCCCCACGACAGTAGTCGTGGGGCCCTTCGGTGTGCCTGTCGCCGGATCAGCTGCAGCCGCTGGTGCTGCCGCAACCCTCGCAGACGTAGCACGAGCCCGCGGGACGCATCTTCGTGCCACAGGTCATGCAGATCGGGGCGTCGGCGGTGATGCCGCCGAACTTCTCGAGCAGCTCCGCGGAGCTGTGCACGTCACCCGAGGCCTCGCGAGCCGACGCCGCACCGGCCCCGAACTTCACGTCCACCTCGGCCGACTTCTCGGCCTTGTGCTCGGGCTTCGGCTCCTTGCGGGTCACCGGCGTCGACTGCTGGAGCGACGCGAGCTCCTCGGCCAGCTCCTCCTCGTCCTCCGAGTCGTCGGCCTCGATGGCCTCGTAGGAGCCGGTCTCGACCTGGCGCGCACGCTCCTCGGCGGTGTGGATGCCCATGAAGGAACGGGTGTCGAAGTCGAGGTAGTCCAGCGCGAGACGACGGAAGACGTAGTCCATGAGCGACTGGGCCATCCGCACGTCGGGGTCGTCGGTCATGCCGGCCGGCTCGAAGCGCAGGTTCGTGAACTTCTCCACGTACGTCTCGAGCGGGACGCCGTACTGCAGGCCGACGGACACGGCGATCGAGAAGGCATCCATCACGCCGGCCAGGGTCGAGCCCTGCTTGCCGAACTTGAGGAAGATCTCGCCGAGCTCACCGTTCTCGTACGTGCCGGCGGTGAGGTAGCCCTCCGCGCCTCCGACCGCGAACGACGTCGTCTGCGACGTCCGGCGCTTGGGCAGGCGACGACGCACCGGGCGGTACTCGATGACCTTCTCGACCTTGGGCTCGACGGTCTCGGCCGGGGCGTCCTTCGCCTTGTCCTTGGCCGTCGAACCGCCGTCGGACAGCGGCTGGCCGACCTTGCAGTTGTCGCGGTACACGGCGAGCGCCTTGATGCCGAGCTTCCAGCCCTGCATGTAGACGTCCTCGATCTCCTCGACCGTCGCCGTCTCGGGCAGGTTGACGGTCTTGGAGATGGCCCCGGACAGGAACGGCTGTGCCGCGGCCATCATGCGCACGTGGCCCATCGGGGAGATGGCGCGCTGGCCCATGGCGGTGTCGAAGACCTCGTAGTGCTCCGGCTTGAGGCCCGGGGCGTCGATCACGTGGCCCTTGTCGGCGATGTACTCGACGATGGCCTCGATCTGCTCCTGCTGGTAGCCCAGCTTCTTGAGCGCCCGCGGGATCGTCAGGTTGACGATCTGCATCGAGCCGCCGCCGACGAGCTTCTTGAACTTGACGAGCGAGAAGTCCGGCTCGATGCCGGTCGTGTCGCAGTCCATCATGAAGCCGATGGTGCCGGTCGGGGCCAGCACCGACGCCTGGGCGTTGCGGTAGCCGTGCTTCTCGCCGATCTTGATGACGTCGTCCCACGCCTTCGTGGCGACCTTGTGGATGCTCGAGTCCATGTCGTCGAGCGTCTTGATGTCGTCGTTGGCGGCCTGGTGCTTGCGCATGACGCGCTTGTGGGCGTCGGCGTTGCGGGCGTAACCGGCGTAGGGACCCACGACGGAGGCGAGCTCGGCCGAGCGCTTGTACGCGGCACCCGTCAGCAGCGAGGTGATCGAGCCGGCGAGGGCGCGGCCGCCCTCGGAGTCGTAGCCGTGGCCGGTGGCCATGAGCAGGGCGCCGAGGTTGGCATAGCCGATGCCGAGCTGGCGGTAGTCCCGCGTCGTGTCACCGATCGACTCGGTCGGGAAGTCGGCGAAGCAGATGGAGATGTCCATCGCCGTGATGACGAGCTCGACGACCTTCTGGAAGGTCACCGCGTCGAACGTGTCGTCGTCGCGGAGGAACTTCAGCAGGTTGAGCGAGGCGAGGTTGCACGAGCTGTTGTCGAGCGACATGTACTCCGAGCACGGGTTGGACGCGGTGATGCGGCCGGTCTCGGGGTTGGTGTGCCAGGCGTTGATCGTGTCGTCGTACTGGATGCCCGGGTCGGCGCACTCCCACGCGGCCTGGGCGATCTTGCGGAACAGTCCGCGGGCGTCGATCTCCTCGATGACCTCACCCGACAGACGTGAGCGCAGGCCGAACGGCGTGCCGTCCTCGACGGCCTTCATGAACTCGTCGTTGACCCGCACCGAGTTGTTCGCGTTCTGGTACTGGACCGAGACGATGTCCTTGCCGCCGAGATCCATGTCGAAACCGGCGTCGCGCAGGGCGCGGATCTTGTCCTCCTCGCGCGCCTTCGTCTCGACGAACTCCTCGATGTCGGGGTGGTCGACGTCGAGGACGACCATCTTGGCCGCGCGACGCGTCGCCCCGCCGGACTTGATGGTGCCCGCCGAGGCATCGGCACCACGCATGAACGACACCGGGCCCGATGCGGTGCCACCCGAGGAGAGCAGCTCCTTGGACGAGCGGATGCGGGAGAGGTTGAGGCCGGCGCCGGAGCCGCCCTGGAAGATCTTCCCCTCCTCCTTGTACCAGTTGAGGATCGAGTCCATCGAGTCGTCGACCGACAGGATGAAGCAGGCCGAGACCTGCTGCGGCGACTTGGTGCCGACGTTGAACCACACGGGCGAGTTGAACGAGAAGACCTGGTGCAGCAGCGCCCACGTCAGCTCGTGCTCGAACACCTCGGCGTCGGCGTCGGTGGCGAAGTAGCCGTGCTGCTTGCCCGCGGCGACGTACGTCAGGACGACGCGGTCGATGAGCTGCTTGAGCGAGACCTCGCGGGCCGCGGTGCCGACCGCACCACGGAAGTACTTGGTCGTGACGATGGTGCTCGCGTTGATCGACCAGAAGTCGGGGAACTCGACCCCGCGCTGCTCGAAGATCGTCTCGCCCGTCTTCCAGTTCTGCTGGACGACGTCGCGCTTCTCCCACGTCACCTCGTCGTACGGGTGGACGCCTGGCGTGGTGTAGATGCGCTCGATCTTGACGCCCTTGGCGCCCGTCTTCGAGCGAGATGTGCGGTTACCGATCTCCGTCATGTCGTGCGGCCTCCCTGACCGTGTGCGGGCCCGCCCCGGGCCCGTGTGCTCGTCGTGTCGTTCGGTGCCAGTGTCTCGCCGGGGTCTGACAGTCCCCTTGGTGGTGTGGGCGATTCGTGTGGAGGGTGGTTACCGCTGCGCGCCGATCCCGGGGTGGGGCTGCGGGCCCGTCCCGAGCGCGTCACGTTCGGCTCGAAGCAGCGCGATGGCCCCTTCGAAGTCCTCGAGGCTCTCCCAGGCCTGGTACACGCTGGCGAACCTCAGGTAGGCGACCTCGTCGAGCTCTCGGAGCGGCTCGAGGACGGCCATGCCGACCTCGTGCGCCTCGATCTCGGCGTTTCCCTGCGATCTGATGGCTTCCTCGACCTTCTGGGCCAGCAGCGCGAGGTCGTCCTCGGTGACCGGTCGGCCCTGGCAGGCCTTTCGGACGCCGGAGAGGACCTTGGCCCTGCTGAAGGGCTCGGTGACGCCGGACCGCTTGATGACGTTGAGGCTCGAGGTCTCGAGGGTCGTGAAGCGGCGGTTGCACTCGGGGCACTGGCGACGACGGCGGATGGCAGTGCCGTCGTCGGTGGTGCGGGAGTCGACGACCCGCGAGTCGGTGTGCCGGCAGAACGGACAATGCACGCGTGGTCACCTCCCTCGTCCGAGAAACCCAGTGGTGGGAACGCCCTCGGCCACCCCCTTATGCCGCCCTCGCTCGCTCGCAGGCAGGCTCCCGTGTTCGTGGACCGGGCGCCGCCTGGGGATGAGTCTGTGGACGGACTGGGGACGACCTGTCCATAACCCCCGCGTGGCTGGGGACTACATGTGGACGTCTTACATCCGTGTAACTACTAGATGTAGGGGTAACTCTAGGCACGTCGTGACCTGCGTCGCAAGCACATCGGAGAAACCGGACATGCCGAGTCGCTGACCTGCGGAAACGTCACACACGTCCCGATCGTCCCGGCGTGTCACACCACCGTGAACCCCTAGATCTAGGGGTGGTCCATGACGCCGACTCCCCTATCTACCGATGGGGAGACGAACGAGAGGCGGTGGAGGCATTGCCGGCACGGAGACGCAGCCGCGCTCGACCGGGGTCTGGCGCACGGTGAGGTCGCGCCGACCGACCGCGACCGCCACGAGGTTGTCGGCGCTGACGCTCCCGGCCCGCAGGTAGTCGGAGTGGCCGGTCGAGGTCCGTGCGGGCTCGTCGGCCCCCGCCCCGATGGCGCGCCAGGCGTTGCATGCCCTGGCCGGGTCCTTGAGCGACGTCGTCGACAGCCAGACGGCACCCCGGACGGTGTCCGGGCGCTGCCCGTGCAGCGGCCAGCCCGGCCGCGCGACGAGGTCATGAGCGGCGGACAGGACGTTGAACGACCCCGGCTTGAGGCCGGTCCGTTCGATGCGGTCGAAAGGGACGCCCGGCGACCCGAAGACGGCGACGTCATCCACCGAGCTCGTCAGCAGGAGGGCGTGACCGGCGAGCACCGAGCCGTACGAGTGCGCCCACACGGTCTGGTGCACGCGCCGGTCCCGTGCCGCCCCGACCCCGGTGACGAACGCCGCGAGCTCGTCCGCGTTGTCCCGGGCCAGCTTCGGGTTGAGCACGCTGCGATCGATGCTGGTCAGCACCTCGTCGGCCTGGGGAGCCTCGTACCCCATCCAGGTGACGATCGCGACGTCCGTACCATTCGCCTCGGTGAGGGCCTGACGGCGGAGCGGCGCGAAGAGGTCGTCATAGCGCTCGAGGTCGCCCCGGGCCGTCGTCCCCATGCCCCCGACGAAGGTGACGACGTGCTCTGCCCGGTCCACGTCGCCCTGCGCGAGGACCACCTTGACGTCGGCGCCGGTGGCATCGACGAGCACGAGCCGGCGAGCCACCCCGTCCCGACGCCCGATGACGGCGCGGATCGCCCGCAGGTCCTCGACACGGTCGCGAGTCCGGGCCACGGCGCCCGCCGTCCGCCGGCTCCGCGGGTCGCGGCGGGCAGCCTCGTAGGCGCTCGACGCCGCTCGTTCTGCCTCCGCGAGGAGGACGAGGTTCGCCTCGTGCCGCGCTACGGCCGGGATGCCGTCACGCGCACCGACCCACTGCGGGTGCTCGTGGACGACGGCGTTGCGCTCCGCCTCGGTGAGGCAGCGCCACCAGGCGGCGGACGCGTAGGCGCCGGACGCGTCGTGGACGACGACCGGAGGCACCGGCACGGGCGGGGTGCTCCTCGCGGCTAGAAGATCCATCGCGGACCGACCACCGCGCGCGCCGGAGAGGAGGTCCGCCGCGAGGCCGGCATCGACGTCTGTCGCGATGCGCACGGCCTGACGGAGGTAGGTGTGGACCTCCTCGCGCAGCAGCTCGTCGCGTCGAGCGCGGTGGGCCTCGAGGACCGGGTCGAGACCGGTCGCGCGCACGGGCAGGAACAGCGTGCCGTCGTGTCCGAGCCAGGCGCCGTCGGAGGCCGCGCGCTCGTCGGCCCGGGCGAGCAGGTCCTGGGCGGCCTGGAGGCGGGTGGCGCCGTCCTGCAAGGCAGTGGACGACGCCGCCAGGCACGCCGCGAGGCGGGCGAGGCCGGCGACGAGGGTCACCTGCCGTTCGGCGGCCGCGCTCGACGCCGGTCCCGACCACGTCGAGCCCCGGCGATGCAGCAGGTCCGCGACGACGGCCTGGACCTCGAGGCGGCTCTGCGTGAGACGGCGGGCGGCGAGCTCGAGGGCACCGGGACGAGCCGTCCGCACGCGAGCGACGTCGAACGTCGTCACGGCGCACCGTCACCGGACGGGTTCGTGAACGCCCGGGCGGCGGCATGCTCGACCGCGGAGTAGAGCCTCGAGGCCTCCTGGAGGGCCGACCCGAGGCCGAGCAGCTCCACACGGGCCTCACGAAGACGTTCTCGCCAGGCGAGCGAGATCCGGGAGACGGATGCGGCGAGCATGCCGCCGGCGAGCGCCACCCCGACCGGCTCGACCGCGAGATCCGGCCTCACCACGGTCAGGCGCGCGAGCGCCCAGTCTGCCGTCGCGGCGGCGTCGTCGACCGTGCCCGTGTCCACCTCGTACCGCATGCGCGCTCCCCTTCCCGAGATCCCCACGGTAGGAAGGACATCGCTCGCGGGCAGAGGTGCATCCACAGGCCCGGGGACCGGCGCCCAGCGTCCATGCCTCATCCACAGGGCGGCCGAAGCCGGACACAGCAGGACGCCGCACCCGAAGGGGTGCGGCGTCCGGGCCACCAGACGGGGTCGAAGCGCCTGGAGGGCCAGCCGCTGAAGGTGGAGCCAACGCGGCGGTCGGGGGACGTGCCGGGAGGCGGCACGAACGGCGACGTCAGGGAGCCGGGATGACGAGCCGCTGGCCCGTGTGGATCATCGACGTCGAGAGGGAGTTGGCCAGCTGCAGCTCGACGACCCCCTCGCGCACCGGAAGGCCCGGGAGCTCACGAGCCGCGATGCCCGACAGGGTCTGACCTGACTCGACCGTGATCGTGCGCGGTGCACCCGTGGCCGAGGCGAGCTGACCGGCGAGGCCGATCCCGAGGGCGAGGACCACGGCGCCGACGAAGAGCGTCACGACGAGGCGGCCGAACCGCGTCAGGCGCATCCGCGGGCGGGCGGCACGGGCGGCCCGCACGGCGGCGCGTCCGGTGGGAACGAGGACGAGCTGCGGCCGCGAGACGAAGTCGGACTCCCCGACCTCCGTCTCCCGCTGCCGGCGAACGGCTTCGATGGCGACCACGCTCATGCTGACCTCCCCTTGCTGCTGACTTGCGAACATGTGTTCGATAGAACGCCTGTACGAGTTGTAGCACGTCTGGTCGATGAAGTCGAGACATGCTTCGAACAGGTGTTTGGCAACTGTGTTCGAACCCCGTACGCTTTCCTCACACCACCAACCACACCAGTCACCACTGACACTGGCCTCGCGAGCGCCGGGACCGGGGTGCCTGGGGCCGCCGACGAAGGGGACACCATGGGCGTGACCGAGCTTCCCGACCGCGACAAGGGCGATGGGCTGACGATGCGCCAGCGGCGCGTGCTCGAGGTGATCCGCAACTCCGTCGACCGACGCGGCTACCCGCCGAGCATGCGCGAGATCGGTGAGGCCGTCGGGCTCGCCAGCCCGTCGAGCGTCAGCCACCAGCTCGCCGCCCTCGAGCGCAAGGGCTACCTGCGTCGGGACCCCAACCGTCCGCGCGCCCTCGAGGTCGTCTCCCCCGACGCCGGAGACGCGACGGGGCGCCGCGGGCGCGCCGCAGCGTCCGACCAGCACGACGTCGAGACCGACTCCGGTGACACGCGCCCCGAGGCGTCGTACGTCCCCGTCCTCGGCAAGATCGCCGCCGGGGTGCCCATCACCGCCGAGGAGGTCGTCGAGGACGTCTTCCCGCTGCCCCGCCAGGTCGTCGGCGAGGGGCAGCTCTTCCTGCTCAAGGTCCAGGGCGACTCGATGGTCGACGCCGCGATCTGCGATGGCGACTGGGTGGTCGTGCGCCAGCAGCCGACTGCCGAGAACGGCGACATCGTCGCGGCGATGCTCGACAACGAGGCCACGGTGAAGACCTTCAAGCGCAAGGACGGTCACGTGTGGTTGCTGCCTCACAACGAGGCCTACGACCCGATCGACGGCGACGATGCGACGATCCTCGGAAAGGTGACCGCAGTCCTGCGTCGCGTCTGAGCAGCCCCCACCGCGGCCACATCACGGGCGCGTCGCGGATCCTCCGCGGCGCGTCGTGAGGTATCCGCACCCTGGACTCGCCACTCTGGGAGCACAGTGCCTGAGGAGGACGCCATGCCCGACCGGCCCGACCGCGACGTCGTCTTCACGTATCGCTATCTGCGGGGCGGCATGGTGGCGCTGCTGCTCATGCTGCTGCTGTCCGTCGTGCTCCAGTGGTGGTGGGGCACGAACCGGTCGTGCTGGCTGGGCTCGATCAGCGCCTACTACTTCACCCCTGCGCGCACGGTCTTCGTCGGCAGCCTCTGCGCGCTCGGCGCCGCCCTCGTCGTCTACAAGGGCCACTCGTCGGAGGAGGACGTGCTCCTCAACTTCTCCGGCTTCATGGCGTTCGTGGTCGCGATGGTGCCCACCGTCCCGGACGATCGCTGCAGTGTTGCAGGCGCGCCGAACCCGTTCGCCCTGCCCACGACGGCCATCTCCGACGCGGTCGACAACAGCGTGTGGTCCCTGGTCGCCGTGGGTCTCCTCGCCCTCGTCGTGACGGCATGGCTGCGACGCGCCGAGCTCAGGGACCCCGCACGCCGACCACCGGTGCGCACCCTGCTCGTCACCGCGGCGTGCAGTGCCGTGGTCGTGTTCGAGCTCGTGCTCTTCCTCGCGCTGCCCGACCGTTTCGTGGCCCTGAGCCACGGCATCGCCGCCGCGACGATGGTGGCCGGCGTCATCGCCGTCATGGTCCTCAGCGCCTTCCGGGTCGAGGACCGACACACCTCGACCCAAGAAGCGGCGGGGTACAAGAGGTGGTACCTCGTCATCGCCGGGACCCTGGCTGCGCTGCTGGCCCTCACGGTGCTCGCACACCTGACGCTGCACGGCTTCGACCACGTGATCCTGATCTGCGAGGTCATCATCATCGTCCTGTTCTGCGCCTACTGGATCCTCCAGACCAAGGAGCTGTGGGACCTGCGCGACAGCACGGACCTCGAGGCTCGTAGGGGCGCCGCCATCGCCGAGTGACGGCCCGGTGGTTCGCCACCGCGGGTCGTCGGACGATTAGTTGCGGACGAGGACGCTCCGCGCCTCCTTGACGGTGATCGGGGTGCCCGGCTGCGGCACGGTCACCGTGTCGGGGATCGAGATCCACGCGCCGCCGTTGATGCGGAAGTCCGCGCCGAACGTCACGTCGACCCGCGACGTGTACGTGCCCGGTCTGCGGTAGGTGTGGACGATGTCGCCGTCGGGGTAGACGCCACCGGGCGAGGTGGTGGGACCCTCGCTCGTGCCGTCCCCGAATCGGTACACGTAGCTGACGAGCTTCGGACGGATCTCGACGCGGTACCCGAACATCGTGGCCGGGTCGACGAGGTCGATCTCGCCCGGCTCAAACCCGCTGCTGGCCCAGTCGACCTTGTAGAAGGTCTTGAGGTTGACGAGCGTCGTGTTCCCCTTCGGCTGCGTGGAGATCGTTCCGTGGGACCACGGCGTCTTATGCCACGCCGCAATAATCATGGATAGAGTCGGCAGTGGCTTGACTCCGGGGACCATTTCGGGGAGGCAGGTCGTGCCCAGAAGGATCCACCCGTTTGGTTCCACCACCCCCCTGGTTGCCGGCATGCGGTCGGACGTTGGCTTACCGGTCTCGTCCACCCACATGCGCAAGACGTCGGTGAGGGGCCCGCGGCCCTCCGTCGCGCTGTTTCCTGCACATGCGAGGACGGCTTCTTCATAACAAGGTGCGCTCGCGTCACGACCGCCAAGGTCACACGCACTGATTCGGGTGCGATATGTCCAATGGGGCTGCGGGCTTGCCAGGGCACGCTGATATTCGGCCTGAAGGTCTGACAATTCTTGGCGGGTGACGTCCACGGTCGTCCCGTCGGCGCCGCTCCCGGATCCCCACCCGTCCTTGGCAAAGGCAATCGGAGTGAGCAAGGCCCCCAGCGCCACCGCACCTGCAATGCCCCAAGCGAGCCGCCTCAGATTGGCGCTCACGCTACGTCCTTGATCGCCTGTACAGACCATCCAGACCGCGTCCACACCAAGTAGAACATGTTGGTAGTGTTTGAGCGCTTGTCCGTGTCGACCACCTTTCCAGACTTGTCGACAATTCGCGCGCCGGTCTGACCACCATACATTTGGACGCGCAATGGACTAAAGGACGCGGCAAGAGTTACAAGCTCATCAATTCGAACCGGGTCCGAATCGTACCTCTGCCCCTTTTCCGCCAACTCCGCCGATGTCCTCATAAACGATGCACAAGATTGAGACTCTGAGAGGCAAAGCGGCTTCAGCGCAGACGCGTCCGGTCGCCGCCACGACGCATTTAATTCACGAATGAAGTATCTAACAAAGGCTTCGGCGCCGGCCTTGTCCTTGGTCTTGGCCGCGTCGGGGAGGCCTGCCGGGAAGGTGGGGCCTGCACTGGTCGATGCGGTCGTGGGCGCCGCTGAGGTCGTGCTCGTCCCACTCGCGGTCGTCGACGAAACCGGCGCACTCGTCTGCGCCGGGGCCGGGTCGCCGCCCCCGCCGCAGGCCGCCAGCGTCGTCGCCAGCGCCAGACCAACGGCGGCGCACGTCATCCTCTGGTGTCTCAGCACGAGTCTCGGCCCCCTGTTCGGCGAATCTGTGGCCCTGCCCACCGGGCGCAAACGGGCGAAAACGTCATCGAACGCTCCCACAGATGGTGCCGCAACCGCATCCCGAGCGCCCGCCGTCGTCCACAGGCCCGTCGTCGGCATCGGCGTCGGCGTACGAGCCGGAGCGTCGCGTCAGTGACCGAGCGCGGCGCGCAGGCGCGGCAGCGCTTCGCCGAGCGGGGCATGCAGGCGGATCGTGGCCTCGGCGTCCCCCCGCGTCGCAGAGCGGGTCACGATGGCCACCGGCACACCGGCCTGGTGCGCCCGCCGCACGAACCGGTACCCGCTCATCACGGCCAGCGATGACCCGAGGACCAGCACGGCACCCGCCGACTCCACGAGTCCGAAACACTTCTCCACCAAGGACTTCGGCACCGACTCGCCGAAGAACACGACGTCCGGCTTGACCGTGTCGTAGCCACAGACCAGGCACCGCGGCGCGTGGAACGACGCGACGAGCTCGTCGGCGAGCACGATGTCGCCGTCCGGCCGCACCTGCTCACCCCACTGCGACCCGACCGCGGCGGCGGCCGCGGCGAACCGGTCCATGAAGCCGGGGTTGCCCTCGGTCATCCGCTCGTGCAGTCCGACCCGCGAGGTCATCTCACCGCAGGTCAGACATACAGCCCGGTCCAGCGACCCGTGCAGCTCGACGACGTCGCGCGCGCCGGCCGCCTGGTGCAGGCCGTCGACGTTCTGGGTGATGACCGGACCGACGTAGCCGGCGCCCTGCAGCTCGGCGACCACCCGGTGGCCCTCGTTCGGCGTGGCTGCGTTGAACCGCTGCCAGCCGATGTAGCTACGAGCCCAGTACCGGCGCCGGGCCTCGCTCGAGCCGGCGAACTCCCCATAGGTCATGGGCTCGACGCGCCGGGTGCCGTCGGGACCCCGGTAGTCCGGGATGCCGCTGTCGGTCGACAGGCCCGCACCGCTGAGGACGAGGACGTCGCCCGCGCTGACGAGGTCGACGAGGTCGTCGAAGGTACCGAGGTCGCTCACCTCGAGCGGCAGCCGACGCGAGGTGGCGAGCCGCGTCAGGACACCCGGGCCTGATCCGTCAGCGCGTCGCGCGGCACCAGCCCTGATGCCCGCGTCGGCGCCCTCGGGGCCGGGCGTCGCACCGGGGTCAGCGGCAGCCGGCGACTCCTCGAACACGTGCACCCGGCCAGCGTACGCGGACGGGTCCCCGCCGCCATGCTCATGATCGCGAACAGCACGACTTTCCATAATCGTCGGTTATGATACCGGCATGATCGACGCTGCCGGCCTCCGGGTCATGAAGGCCATTGCCGACGAGGGAAGCTTCACGAGCGCCGCCAACGCGCTCGGCTTCACCCAGCCGGCGATCTCACAGATGGTCCGCCGCCTCGAGCAGCGCACCGGCACCGTCCTCGTCGAGCGCTACGGCCGCCAGGTGCGGCTCACCGAGGCCGGCCAGGTTCTCGCGCGGCACGCCGTGGGCGTGCTCGCCGCCCTCGACGCCGCCGAGGAGGAGATCACCGCCATCGCCGGGCTCCGAGCCGGACGCGTCCGCCTCCAGGCCTTTCCCAGCTCGTCGGCGACGCTCGTGCCCAAGACGCTCGCGATCCTCAAGGCCAAGCACCCCGACATCACGGTGACGTTCACCGAGGCGGAGCCACCCGAGTCTCTCGCGGCCCTGCGCAACGGGGACTGCGACGTGGCGGTGGCCTTCGCCTACGAGGGCGCCGACCTCGGTGAGCTCGAGGAGGACCTCTCGCTGCTCGTAACGCGTCGTCTCATGGACGACGAGGTCCGCCTCGTCGTGCCGGGCGCGCACCCCCACGCCTCCGACCCTTCGGCCTCGCTCGTCGACTTCTCCGGCGACGACTGGATCGCGGGGTGTCCCCGGTGTCGCGGCCACCTGCTGTCCCTCGCCGACCACGCCGGCTTCCGGCCCAACGTGGCGTTCGAGACCGAGGACTACGTGGCTCAGCTCGGTCTCGTCACCGCGGGCCTCGGGGTCGCCCTCGTGCCGGACCTCATCCTCAACGCCGCCAAGCACGAGCAGGTCGCGACGCTGCCCCTCTCCCCCGCATCACGCCGGCAGATCCTCGCCGTGACGACGCCGGACCTGCAGCGGGTGCCTGCGGTGGCCGCCGCGCTCGACGCCCTGTGCGAGGCCGCCGGAGCGGATCCCCGTCTCTCGACCGCCGAGCTCGTCGGCGCTGCCCGCGGCTGACACGCCCCCGCAGCCGGAGCACCGCCGGCGGCTGACGCGCCGCGCGCGGACGCGTCGACCGGGCGCGCCGGCCGGAACGTCGGCACAATGGGCGCCATGACCCGGGTCGCGCTCGCCGCCACGGGACCCGCCGCGCTCGAGGCCGGTCTCCACGTCGCCTCCGAGGGCGGCAACGCCGTCGATGCCGCCATCGCCGCTGCGGTCGCCGCGATGAGCACCGAGCCCGGCATCGTCAGCCTCATGGCCGGCGCGTACGTCAACGTGTGGCCCGCGGGCCAGGACCCCGTCGTCGTCGACGGCAACGTCGAGATGCCGGGCCGCGGGCTCGACCCGTCCGCCTTCGGCCGTGGCGTCCGACAGGTCCGCACCGACTACGGCGGCGGCGTGACCCTGGGCGCCGGCCACGGGTCGGTCGCCACGTCGGGCGCCGTCCCGGCTCTCGCCGTCGCCAACGAACGATGGGGCACCGTGCCGTGGCGACACCTCGTCGAGCCCTCGGTCAACGCGTGCCGCGACGGCTACCGCATCGGCGCCTCCGCCGCGCTCTACCTCGGCCTCGTCCGCGACACGCTCTTCGGCGCCGACGCGGAGGCTCACGCCCTCGTGACCGGCGCCGACGGCGGGGCGCTCCAGCCCGGAGAGACCTCGACGAACCCGGACCTCGCCGACGTCCTGGAGCTCCTTGCCGCACAAGGGCCCTCGCTGTTCACCACCGGCGCCGTCGGGCGTGTGCTCGTCGAGGACATGACGGCGCACGAGGGGCTGATCACCCAGGCCGACCTCTGCGCGTACGAGGCCGTCGTCCGCCGGCCGAGCCTGCGGCAGGTCGGGGACTGGAGCGTCGCGCTGAACCCACCGCCGTCCGTGGGCGGGCCGATGCTGGCGGTCATGCTCGGCGAGCTCGCCCGCCACGAGGCCTGGACGTGGTCGGAGGTCATCGACATCCAGCGCAGGGTCCTCGCCTACCGGCTGTCGGTCCACGACCGCTCGCGCAACCTCGACGGGGACGGCCACGCCCTCCTCGCCGCCGTGGAGCGACACGGTCTCGCGGGCCTGCCCACGTCCGCGTCGACGGCGCACGTCTCCGCGGTCGACGAGCACGGGAACGCCTGTGCCATCACGATGTCAGCGGGTTACGGGGCGGGCATGGTGGTGCCCGGCACCGGCATCCTGCTCAACAACGCGCTCGGTGAGCCGGAGCTCAACCGGCTCGGCCTGCACGCCGTGCCACCGGGCACGCGGCTCGCCTCCAACATGGCCCCGACGACGGCACGTGGTGCCACCGGAGGTGCGCTGGCCGTGGGGTCCCCGGGAGCGGACCGGATCACGACGGCACTCATGCAGGTCCTCGGTCAGGCGCTGCTGCACCACGAGGGGCTCCAGCCGGCGATCGACGCACCGCGCCTGCACGTGCGTTTCACCGACGACGGCACTCCCCGGGTCGAGCACGAGCCCTCCGAGGCCATCGCCGCGGCCGTCCGGAACGCCGGTCTGCCGGCGCACGCGTACCCGGGCCCGCACATGTACTTCGGCGGTGTGGGGGCGGCGCTCCTCGGCGCCGACGGGCTCGTCGCGGCCGGAGACGCGCGACGCGAGGCGGCTGTGGGCGTCACCCCCTGACGGCTCCCCCACGACGGATGGCACCCCTCGGGCATGGCGGCGGACCGGCTCACCGGTGGACCGCTCGCACTCCCCCGGCCCCGTCGGTGACCACGGCGACGTCGCCCTCGAGGTCGGTACGGTGCACCTCGAAGCCGCGAGCGTCCAGCGCCCGCAGGGTCGCCGGTGCCGGGTGTCCGTAGTCGTTGCCCGCGCCCACGCTGATGAGCGCGAGGCGGCCGCTGACGGCATCGAGAAGCCGGTCGTCGCGGTTGCCGGACCCGTGGTGGGCCACCTTGAGCACGTCGATCCGTCCCCATCGGGAAGAGTCCAGGGCGGCCTCGTGCACGACGGCGGCGGCGGCCTCGCGCTCCACGTCACCGGCGAGCAGGAGCGTCACGCCGCGCACGTGCAGGGTCAGGACGACCGACCCGTTGTTCGGCACCGACCCGGCGTCGATGCGGCGGGCCGGCCACCACACGTCGGCGCTGACCGGGCCGACGGCGAAGCGGTCCCCGGCCCGGAGGGTCCCCACACGGGCACCTGCGGCGCGGGCGAGCCGGCCGACGCGGTCCGCCTCGTCGGCCGGGTCGGCCACCCACGACGTGCGGACCTCCGTGACCGGCCGGTCCAGCACTCCCGAGAACCCGTCGACGTGGTCGGCGTGGAAGTGGGTGAGCACGACGAGGTCGACGACGCGTACCTCCAGCCGGTCGAGGCACCCCCGCATGAGATCAGGTTCGGGACCGGTGTCGACGACGACGGCGTGGCCCTCGCCGGCGTCGACGACGAGGCCGTCGCCCTGGCCGACGTCGCAGGCGACGAGCACCCACCCGGGCGGTGGCCACGACAGCACGCTCGTCGGCGTGGCGCCACCCACGACGACCACGACGGCGGCGACGACCGCGAGCGGGCGGTGACGGCCACGGTGCCAGGCCCAGGGACCGAGCAGCAGCGCGGTGAGCGTCAGTCCCGCGAGCAGGACGGCGGCCGGGGCCGAGTCTCCCCACGCGACGGACCCGCCCGGCAGCCCCTGGCACCATCGGGCGACGGCGGCGATGCCCTGGGCGGGGACGGCGGCCACCCACGCGAGCACCGACGCGGCGGGTACCCAGACGACCGCGACGACGGCGACCCCGACACCGACGAGCGTCGTCGGTGCGACGAGCGGTGCGGCGACGAGGTTGGCCAGCACGCCGACGACCGAGATGCTGCCCTGGAGGGGCGCGACGAGCGGGGCGCAGACGACCTGGGCGGCGAGGGGCACCGCGAGCAGGGGGCCGAGAGGCGCCAGGCGCCTCGGCAGGACCGTCGCGATCCGTTCACCCCACGGACGGGCCAGCACGAGCAGACCGAGCGTCGCCACGGCCGACAGCGCGAACCCGAACGAGCGTGAGAGCCACGGGTCCCACACGAGGAGCGCCGCTACCGCCCCCGCCAGTGCGGGCACGCCCGCACGACGACGGGACGAGGAGAGGGCGAGCAGGCCGACGCAGCCCATGACCGCGGCCCGGACGACGCTCGGCTCGGGGCGCGCGAGCGCGACGAACCCGACGAGCACGCCGAACGCCACGAGGGGTCGCCACCGTCGCCGCACGCGCAGGAGGCCGCAGAGGGCCAGCCCGGCAGCGAGGACGAGCGTGACGTTGGTGCCCGACACGGCGGACAGGTGGCTCAGGCCGGTCGCCTGCATCGCGTCGGTGAGCTCGACAGGAGTCTGGGACGTGTCGCCGACGACCAAGGCAGGCACGAGTGCCCGGGCGTCGGGCCACAACCCCGCGGTCGCGTCGCGGAACCGCTCGCGGACGTGGTCGGCCGCCCGGACGAGCGCGCCAGGACCGTCGCGGACCCGGGGCTTGCCGACGGCCGACACGACGGCGACCACGTCGTCACCGGGCTGTGCCGGCGCGAGCCGGCCGACGACGACGAGCTCGTCGCGCCAGCCGACGTCGGCCCAGCCGGGCCCACGTCCGACGACGAGAACAGGCGTCGAGACCTCGGCCGTGCGTCCTCGGCCGGTCACCTGCTCGGCGTCGAGGCGCACGACCCAGAGGGCCGGCCCGGAGCGTTCCGGAGCGGAGCGGTCGGTGCGGATCGGACGGGGGTCGGTCGCGGCCCGCCCGACGACGGTGACGACAGCCTGGTCTGCGGCCAACCCCGGCACGGGACCTGCCGCCCGCACCGCACGGTGGCCCACGGCGGCGACGAGGAGGAGCGCGAGCACCGCGAGCGTCGCGGCCCCGAGCCGCCTGACGGTCCCGGCCGGTTGACCCGAACGGTGGGGCACCACGACCAGACCGAGGCCGGCGAGCGCAGCCATCGCGGACAGGACGGACACGGCCGGCGGTGGCGCGACCAGCCCCCAGAAGGCGACGACGGGCCACGCGACGACGACCGGCACGAGGAGCCGGACGTCGAGCAGCCCGGCGGTGCGCGGCCGCAGGTGGGCACCCGTACGCCCGGGCGCGGCCCCGGTCACAGGGTCACCTTGGGACGCAGCTGGGACATGAGCTTGTCGCCGATGCCGCTGACCTCGCCCAGCTCGTCGACGGAGGTGAAGCGTCCGTGCTCGGTGCGCCAGTCGACGATGCGCTGCGCGAGCACCGGTCCGACGCCGGGGAGCGTGTCCAGCGCCGCGACGTCTGCCGTGTTGAGGCTGACGAGGGGGCCGCCCGCTCCGCCCGCGCCGCCCGCCGACACGCCTCCCGCCGCGCCCGGCACGCCGGTGCCACCCGCGGCGGGCGCCTCACCGGGCTTCGGGACATGCACCTGCTCGCCGTCGACGACGAGCCGGGCGAGGTTGAGGGCCGCGAGGTCGGCCCCGCGCCGCGCCCCGCCCGCGGCCTCGATCGCATCGGCGACGCGTGACCCCGCGGGAAGCCGGACGAGACCCGGTCGGTTCACCTGTCCGACGACGTGCACGACGAGCCGGGCCGGCGCCCCCCGGGCCGCGGTCGAGGAGCCGGGCCCGTCGCCGGCGGACCCGGTCGCCCCGGGGCCCGTCGGCGGTGAGGGACCCGACGCTGCGACGACCGAGACCCCGCGGCCCGGAGCCTCCACCGGTCCCGCCGCGGACCGCTCGGCCCAGAGCACCCGAACGACGAAGGCGCACCCGACGGCGACGATGAGTGCGAGCAACGACACGACGGCCGCCGTGGAGACCGCCCGGCGCCCCGACCGCACCTCCTCCGGAACCGTCAACAGGCCGGGGCGCCGGGCCCGGCGCAGGTCCGCCTCGAGGCGACGCGTCTCCTCGTCCTCCGGTGACCGTTCCCCGGCGCCGACGAGCCCTCCCAGCCCCGCGAGTCCGACGCGCTCGAGGCCGTCGCGGACCCGGCCCTCGCGGACGCGGCCCGGTGCGGCTTCGTCGTCGTCCGACCCCTCCTCATCCGAGCCGCCGTCCCCCACGCCGACCACCACGCCGACCACCTCCGTGGCCCCGGCGTGGGTCGGACGCACGGGTGGCCGGTCCGGCACCCACCCCGACGTGCCCCGGCCCTCGGCGAGGATCTCGGCCACACGGGCCAGGTCGGCGGGACGGTAGGGGCTGCGAGGCATGACGGCACGCTAGGAGGACGCGGCCGTCCGCGGCGTCGCC